>JBCCRW010000265.1:0-8395 GCA_039201055.1 Planctomycetota bacterium
AATGTTCCAAAACGCCGCGATGTAATCGGGGCGGCGGTTTTGGTAGTGCAAGTAATACGCGTGCTCCCAAACGTCCAAGCCCAGGATGGGTGTGCCGCTGATTCCAGCCACACTGGCACCCATCAACGGGGTGTCCTGGTTGGGGGTGCTGCCGATTTTCAATTCGCCACCTTCGACGTACAGCCAGGCCCAGCCGCTGCCAAAACGCGTTGCCGCGGCGGCCGCGAATTGTTCCTTCATCGCGTCGAGAGAACCGAATGCGGCGTTGATCGCGTCGGCCAGTGCACCGCTCGGATTGCCGCCTTTTCCGGGGCCAATCACTGAGAAAAACAACGAGTGATTGGCGTGTCCGCCACCGTTGTTTCGCACGGCGGTTTGTTTATCGGCGGGAATCGCGTCCAAATGGGCCACGACGTCTTCGATCGACTTGCTTTCGGCGTCGGTGCCGGCGACGGCGTCATTGAGCTTGCTGACGTATGCCTGGTGGTGCTTGCCATGGTGAATTTCCATGGTCTTGGCATCGATATGGGGCTCCAGCGAATCAAGAGCGTAGCCGAGTTCGGGAAGGGTAAACGCCATGGATCAGTCTCAGGGAAAAATCGAGTAAGGGGAAAGGGTTTCGAACAGGCGACGTAATATCGAAAAACGGTAGCGATGCGTCGACCCGCCGACCGTCGCGGGGGCGTGCCCGTTAGGGATGGCCTGTTTTGTCGTCCCGTGCAGCGTCATCCCGTGCAGCGTCATCGCGGACATGGAAAACGATCGCGTGATTCGAATTGGTCAACACACCCAACGATTTGCCGTCGGGCGAGAACCGCAGGCGATCGATTAAATATCCCAGCCGATATTCAAAAACGCACTGGAATTGCGTCGTTTCCCATAATCGAATCACGCCATCGTCGGTGCCGGTCGCCAAACGCGTTCCGTCGGGATGCCAATCGATCGTTTTTACATCCGAGTCATGCCGGATGATTCGCGGCGAAATGGCATTGAGCTGTGATGAAATGGCATTGAGCTGGGGCGGTGCTGGCAGATCGATCACCCGGACATTCATCGAAATATCACACGCCGCCAAACGTGCCGGGGCGGATGAGATCGGGCGTGCGGACGGGTCGGAAGTATCGGACGGGGCCGGCGGAGCGGGCGACCAGATCGCCGCATCCAAAAAGCGTTGCTTCACGCCCAGTCGGCAAAGCGTTTTTGTTTCACCGTCGCACGAAACGACTTCCAAAATCGACCGGTGCGGGCTGTCCGCTTGGTTGGCGGGACGATAGGCGGCGGCACAAAAACGCCGCGCCGCATCGTATCGCGGCGGAAACGCAATGAACTTGTGCTGGGAAAACCGCTCGCGTAGCGAGGCGTCGTGGAGGGATTCGACTTCGCGGCCGAGCGTTTGCTTTGTCGCCAAGACCACCTCATTCTCGATTGCCACTCGCCCCGTTCGGGTGTCCCACGCGAGCGGTTGGGTTCCTTTGGCGGCCACCAAGTAACGACTGTCGCGGGACCACGTCAGCATCCCGTACGCCAGATTATTCACCACACCCGGCAAACGTATCCCTTGAAAGGTGCGTTCCGATGGTGCATGCCGAATCCAAGTGTTCGCACCGGAGTACGCATCGATGAACCCACCGGCGGGATCTCCGTGACACCACAGCACCGGACCACCATGACCGTAAAAATGGGAGACCCGCTCGAGCGTGCAGGCGTCGATTGTGTACAGGGATCCGTTGAGTCCTCCGAGCAGAATCGTTTCATCATCAAACCAGTGCACCGATCGATTGGCGATTGGCGGTGTCTGGGTGATTTGATCCACCAAAACACTCGACTCGGCATCGTTGATTCGCAAGTCGAAGCGGTGAATTTTTGCGTCGTAGGTCAACGCCAGCAATCTCGGTTCGCGTGGTGCCCACGAAGCGGTCACCACGGGCGACCCCACCGTGGCGGTTCGCCCCACCAGATTCCACGGCGGCCGCGTCTTGCGCGCTTTATCCACTTCTTTACGCGACGTGTTGCGATGGAACCACAGGCAGGCGAAACGCAATGGGGGCCCGCCGGATTGGCTGACCGGAATCACCAACCAATCCCCGCCCGGATGCGCAAACACCATGCGTCCCATCGACATTTTGCCCAGCAACGGATTCAAGCGAATCGTTTGTGACACCTGTTTCTTGGCGACATTCAAAAATCTCAGCAGATGACCCGGCGCCTCGTCGCGATTTCCGTCGCGGGCGATCAACGCCAATTGGTCACCCGACCCGACCCAGTCAAAATCGATCACGGCGTCGGCAGGATAAAGCCAGTGCACCTTGCCGTCGGCGGCATTTTGAACTTCGATGCCCAGACCCACGATCAGGCGGGCGAGCCACTTGCCGCTTGCGGAATAGGCCAGCTTGCTGGGTGTGCGGGATGGGCCCGATGGCTTGGCAGTCACCGCCGGCAACGCCTTGTCCAAGGATCGCGTTGATTCGGAAGCGTCCACCATCGAAAGCCGCTGTGGGCCCCGACGATCGACCACCCATAAACCTTGCCGATCCGGCGTCAGCGTCGTGCTTGTGACCCGGCGGACATCGCGATGGGGTTGGATTTGCCAGCGTGGTTGTTCGGCCAGTTGGCGGAGCAGTTTAAATTCGAAGCCACGGTCGACATTTTTGGAATCTTTCCAGCGGTCGACGCGATCACGAAGCGACATCCAACCGCTGGGCCGGGAACTGGCATCGCTGGCCAATCGCATTTCCGCCGCATACAGGTTGCGTTCATTTTCGATCGCAATCTTGTTGGCGCGTTGGCCTTCGCGATCCGCTTCGCGGCGCAGTCGACTTTGCGTGTTGGCGTCATTGCGAAAACGGATTGCCGCATAGCTTGCACCGACGGCGATCACGCACAGCAGCAGTGCCGCGGCCGCGAGCGATGACGCCAGGGCTCGATTTCGTTTTGCCCAGCTCCAGGTTCTGGACGCAACGCTGGAGGGCCTGGCCAAAATCGGCCGTCCCTCCAAGAATCGATCGAGGTCCGCCTGGGCTTCGGCGGCCGTTTGGTACCTTTCGGCGGGATCACGGCGGATTAGTTTGGCGATGATCGTTTCCAAATCTCGCGGCAAATTCGAATTGATCGAAGCGGGCCGCGGCGGGTCCGTGTCACGAATCTTGCTTAAGATCGAAGCCGCATCGCGGCCACCATAAGCGGGCTGGAGAGTCGCCAATTCGAATAAGGTGATGCCCAGCGAATACAAATCGCTGCGTCGATCACACAGTCCCTCCAGTCGCTCGGGTGCAAGAAACCGCATCGTGCCGACCAGATCACCCGATCGTGTTAGATCGCTCTCATCCGTCTTGGCCAATCCAAAGTCGGTGACCCAAACTTTGCCCGTCGCATCCAGCATCAGGTTGGACGGTTTGATGTCCCGATGCAGCACGCCGCGCTCGTGCGCGTGAAACAGTGCGGATGCGACGTCACGACCGATGCGAGCGACTTGCAAGTCGAAACGCTTGGGCAGTCGATGGTCTGTCGATTCGGCGGTTTCGGTGGTCGCATCGTCGCTCGTTTGCAATTCATCGCGAACGATTTTGGATACATCACCCGATGCGTGCTGCGTCGCGTCCGCATCCCGCTGTTGACGGCTGATCCGGAGGCGGTTGATGACGTGGTCGAGCCCACATCCACGGATCCGTTCCATCGTGAAATAATGGCGTCCGGCGGCGTGTCCGACGTCATAAACGGAAACGATATTGGGATGCGATAACGACGCGGCCGCACGGGCCTCCAATTCAAACCGTCGCACGGCCAGTTCGCGACTCAGCAAGGCTTCGGGAATCAGCTTGAGCGCGACTTCACGATCCAAACGTTGCTGGCGGGCCAGATAGACAATCCCCATCCCGCCGGCACCCAAACGGCCAAGAATGTCGTAATCCGGAATGTCCGGGAATTCCGCGTCGGACTCCGGTGCACCCGAGTGACGAATCGTTTGTTGGACGAAGGCCACGGATTCGAGAATCCGGCCCAAACGTGGCTGCAAATAAGCAAAGCGATTTTGCAGCCGATCGCGGTTGACGAACCGGCCTCGTTTCAGCCGACTGCGAACGGATTCCACAATCGCATCGATCTGTAGGTCCTGCAGTGGCGAGGATCCCGAGCCAGTGGTCGCATCGTTATCGGTCGACGTGAGGGTCAAATTTTGGACTTCGGATTCCAGTTGATCCAACCACGAGTCATCCGAATCATCGCTGTGGGTACACGCGGATACGCGCGTGTCATCAGGTCCGGGTGTACGGGATTCCGCTGTCATGAACGTCTCTTCGGGGTGGTGGACGCTCCGCTAACGTGAATTGGCGACCGACAACCTTTGCACTTTTGGTGAACAAGTTTAGCTTCTACGATGCCCGACGTTTTGGAATCCCAACCTGATCCGATTGACCGGCCGGCAATTTCCGATGCCGGACAACCGTGGATGAAGCCGGTGCTGTTATGTGCCGCCGTCTATAACCTGATCTTTGGTGCTTGGGTCATTTTTCGGCCCGGCGACTTGTTTCTTTGGACGGGAATTGACCCGCCGCGTTACGCAGGTTTGTGGCAATGCGTGGGAATGATCGTGGGCGTTTACGGAATCGGTTATGCGATCGCCGCCTACAATCCCATCCGTCACTGGCCGATCGTTTTGGTGGGTTTTTTGGGGAAGACGTTTGGCCCGATTGGAATGGTGTTCAACGTCCTGCAGCCAGAATCGAGCGCGGGGCGGTTTCCGGCGTCTTGGTTGTGGTTGAACGTCACGAATGATTTGATTTGGTGGCCGTTCTTTGCCGCAATTTTGTGGCACGCCGCCAAGACGATGAATCATACCGCCGCCGGGCACGCACCGCGGCCGTTAGACGTGTTGCTGGAAAGCGTACGCAGTCAAAATGGGAAGACTTTGGGCGAATTGTCCGAGGGCGATGGTGTGATGGTTTTGCTGGTGCGTCATGCCGGTTGCACGTTTTGTCGCGAGGCGCTCTCCGACCTGGCCATCGTCAAGGCAGCGATCCAGTCCAAACGTCGGTTGGCCATTGTCCACATGGGGCCCGAGGACGACGCGACGGCCAACTACTTCGCCGGTCAGGGAGTGGGTGAGGTGGATCGATTTTCGGACCCGCAATGCGAAGTTTATCGGGGCCTCGGAATCGGCCGTGGTCGGGTCACGGAATTATTTGGACCGACCGTTTGGTGGCGAGGATTTTTGGCGGCGATCATCCGCGGCCATGGCGTGGGGAAGCTTGGCGGTGATGGATTCCGCATGGGCGGTTTGGCGCTCATTCAAAACCGCAAAATCGTGGCCGCCAAACCGAATACAAGTGCCGCCGATCGCCCCGACTATGCGGCCTTTGCATTGGGTTCGTAGGAGCAAGCGACGCGACCGGCCGGTACCCGTTAGTAGCGAGGCGTAAGCCACCGGTACCCGCGCCCGGAAACCGACGGCTAGAGTCTTGTCGCTCACTCTTGTACCGACGGCTGGCGCCTTGTCGCTCACCCTGTCGTTTACCCTTGGTGGACGCCGGAGTCGCCTCCGGCGTTTAAAAACGCGGCCGTGCCGTGCGACGACAAACACTCGGACATCTTTCGATAATTCTGTTCGCTGTCGAACAACCATAACCACTGGGCGCGGCTGTTTTGACAACGACGCGGCGCGGGGGCGAAACCGTCGGTGTAAATGATGATGCCGTCGTAATCCGGATGCGCATCGACGTAGTCGGTCACGGCGTCGAAATTCGTGCCGCCGCGGCCGACGATTTCGAATTCCCGCGCGGCGCGCCGTAGCGTCACCGCGTCGGCTTGAACTTCGGTATCGAAAAAAACGACGTCGATCGATTCGATGCCCTGGCGAAGAAACGGACGGATCGTCGAAATGCCCGCCCGTACTTGATTGCTGCTCATTGAACCGGAGATATCGATTGCCAGCAGCACCCGCGTTGTGTATTCGCGGCGGCTGCCGAGTTGCCAAAAACCGTAACGACGGCTCGGACGCATTCGCGTCAAAACGCGATGATGCGACAGAATGTTTTGGCGGAACCGCCGCAGCACGCCGCGGTAATCCAACTTGGGATGCAAATCGGCAAGCAAACGTTCGCGCATGCTGCCGCGAATCGTCCCCCAGCCCTCACTCGCCTCGGCTTCGCGAATGGCGGCGTGGATTTCTTGACGAGTCAGATCGTCTTCGTCCCAATCGAGCGTGTTGGCATCCGCTGAAGTGCCGGCATCGGCGTGTTGTTCCAGCGGGCTTGGTTGGGAAGATGTCGCTTGTCCACTGTCGGTTCCACCATTGTCATTCGCGTTACCGTCGTTTTGCCCGCCATCAATTTCCGCGGCACCATCACCGGCATCGGCATCGGCTTCATCGTCGGCTTCGCCGCTAGCACCGCCGCCCTCCGGTGCATCTGACGGTTCATCATCCGGACCCCCGCCGGACGAATCGGGCAGCTTATCGGATCGCGGGGTTGGATCGTGTGTTTCGCGGCCCAAAAGTTCGTTGTAGTAGCGTTCGAAATACAACGAATCCATGCCGGGATCATCGAAGCATTCCCGAGGTCGTGGAATCGGCAAATCGGTCCGCAAGTATTCCTGGACCGTCAAATTGCTGGCCGTGTAGGCCAAATCGGCTCGCGGTCGGCGACGCGAATAAGGATGACCAAACAGAATCCGCATTGCCTCGAACTTAAGCAGCGTACGCAATTCGGATTGACGCAGTGATTTGATAAAGTCCGGCCGGACGTAAACCTTGCCTCGACCGACTCGAATATTCGGAGTCGATTCGTCGGCACGCAGCTCGTGCATGGACCAGGCCGCGAACAGCAGCGGCTCGCTGAGCGACCACGCCTGGACAATCTTGCTGATTCGCTGTTGCCAGCTCACGAAATCTGCACGCTCGCCAGATAGTCCGTTAGCAGCCGTGTCAATTCAATGGACTCCGCGACCGTTTGTTCGGCGGCTTTACCTTGGGGACGATCCAGCAGTGTTGCAAAATGTGCCACCGCCTCCTGCAGCTTCCGCTTTTCCAGACACTTGATCCAGCACGCCAGGCTTGCGGAAACCTTGTCGCCGTCCAAGGTTTTTTCGTGGCGGCTGATCCACGCGACCAGTTGCTCGTTCATCGCGATGCACTCGGGCAGGCTGAGCTTTTCGATCTTTTTGGTGTGCTTGCTGTAGCTCATCAACAGCTGCTCGGGCGTTACCGGCAGCGGTGCCTGCAGAGACGCGCGGAAGGCGGATGCGGCGGCGGCGCCGACAACGCCGGCCACCATCTTGATGTCGACAGCGTCCAACGGATCGCGACCGGCGATCAATTCGGACACCCGGGCCCAGCTGCGGCGGTCGGGCGTCCGAACCAAATCGCTACCGGCGACCATGGCATCGCCCTGGTTTTCGCCGTCTAGCAAATGCGGCTGCTTGGCGATCAAATCGATCACGCGATAATCGACGTCATGTTGGGCGGCCCAGGCGAGCCAGTCATCGATGGTGGGTGCGAATTCGTAGACGTTAAATCGGGACACAAGGGCGGGGTCCAAATCGGTCAGGTGATAATCGTCGCCGGCGTTCACGGCACTGACCAGGACGCTTCCGCCGGGGAGGGCTTTCCCGGCGAGCGTTTTGTTCAGTGCCAATTCCATCACGGCCTGTAAAATTTCCGGCCGGGCGCGATTGAGTTCATCCAGGAACAAAACGATGGGCTGGTCGCTTGTCGGCCACCAGTATGGCGGCAAAAATTCGCTGCGACCGGTGGTTTCGTCTTTGTGCAGCAGGCCGATCAAATCGCCCGGATCGCTCATCTGCCCGAGGAAGAACGGCACCACCGTCATGCCGCGTTCGGCGAAATGCTTGGCGATGATTTGGGATTTCCCGATGCCGTGCCGGCCCACCAGCATGACGTTCTGGTGGGCGGGCGTTTGCTGGAGCACCCGAGTCAGTTCGGCAACGTCCAGACGTACGTTCAATGGGACGCACCGGAGTGCGAGGCCACCATTGCGAAGGGCGATTGCGAAAGGCTTGCCTGTTCTTCGCCGGCGGCCGGGATTGTTACCGTGACCGAGTCCATTGGTTTGACAGAGTCCGCTGTTGGGATCGGATCCGTCGGCGTTTCACGGCTGCGGATGAAGTTGATCAAGTGCCAAACGTCATCGCGTTCCACTTCGCCGTCGACAAAGGTCAGGGCCGGCATGGGCGTGCCGTCGATGCCCTGGGTGATGCGGCGATACAGTTCCTTGGACGACTTGCCGCCGCGAAAAATGCCCTCCGAAAAGTTTCGCGGCAGGATGTTTTTGGGTTCCATGGCGCCGCGAGCCAGCAGCGGCACCAAGGCTTCGCGATTATCGGGCTTGATGCGGATTTTGGTGGTCCAATCCTTGGTCCAATCGTCATAGTCGCCGCGTTGGCC
>JBCCRW010000266.1:0-8388 GCA_039201055.1 Planctomycetota bacterium
CTGAGAGTTCGCTGCCGCTACCAGTAGCTGGTGCAATTCGATCAAATTGCGCCGGTTCTGCCCCAAATCACCCTTGCCAATTCGCGATTGGCTGTGGGCGTCAATTCGGCAACCATCACTGGAAGGCGTGATCTCCAGACGCACGTCGTCAACAAAACGAAAGATGGGAGTTCGCCGCGTCAGGTGCAATTGATGTCCGGCTGAATTACGTAGCTGATCCAACAAAGTCCAACGTGAGTGCCCCGCAATCGCGTCATCGACCGTCGTGGCCACTTCATCGGCGTCCATGGCCAGCAACCAGGGTCGCAGACGCGTGTCCGGATCATCCTGCGACAAACGGTATTCGTTTTTTGTCAGCCCATCGGCTACGCGTTTTAGCATTCGGCGACCCACCCAGCGGCTACTGGCAACAAACGGCGGGGCGTTTAAAGCTGGCCGTCCTGCTCGAGTTTCTCGCGATACTCGTCGCGTTCGCGACGGGTCGCCTCGAGATCGAAAATCAAATACTTCATATCCAAGCGAAGCTGCGAAAGTGCCTCTTGAACCAGGTTCAAGATCCGCCGCCGACGGGTGCTGCACAACACCACTCGATTCAGTGACGGTGTGATCGAATCGCGATAGCGTGCGGGCAACGCGGCAATCGCGTCGGACAACTCACGAAGCTCGATCGGGGTCTGTTCGCTGGTCGACGGGTCGGCATCGTGGTGGTCGGACATCGATGAGATCTTCAAAAGAACTTTCCTTGAAACGGGTGATTTTGGTAACGGCGTGAAGATGCACGGCGGATGCCAGAACTCCGCCCGGCTCGCCCATAATCGACGTAAACGCTTTGCAGGAAACGACTTCAGATGACCTCATGGCTTCGCAAAGGAATCCACGAGGTTTCGAAAAATCAACACGCTTTACCCCGTCAGCCCGCTCGGGGCGTGCGTTGGAAAACGCTAAATCGTTTACGCATCGGCGTTTACGCCAAGAAGGTGCCGCCGACGAACATTCGGGGGCATTTTGCAACCTCCCAACCGTCCAGCTTCACACCCGTGCCCGGTGGTCCAAACCAAGCCTGTTTGATCCGGGAAGCGGTCGGCGCACGCCGGCGAGGGGATCGACCGAATCGATCTTGCTCGCGTCGCACGGACCCCACGGCTTCCGGGAATCGCTGTGTGGATTGTCGCGGTGAAGCTTCGATCGGTCAACGATCACGGCGCCGCGCGGACATGAATCGAAGTTTCCAGCGTGCGATCGAAACAACTGCCCAAAGCTTGACGCTTGGGCAATCCAGTGCCCCGCAATCCCGTGCCCTGTTCGGCTTGTTCATCGGTCTGCTGTGCCTGATGCCGCTGGGGAAACTGCCGGCTCAGGTGCCCACTGCGGCACCGGCACCCCTGTCGTCGGCACCCCTGTCGATCACGGCTGCCCAGCAGGACGCGCCCCCGCAGTGGACCGATTCGCTGGCAACCTTTCCCACGCGTTGGCGACTGGAACGCGACAATTGCGATGCCCGGCTGATTGCCCACACCACCGAAAGCCAAAGCGGTGCCGCCGAGGACGGTTATGAGTCGGTCACGCTGCGTACCGCATCGGGCACCTACGCGTATCTGGCTTACCCCATCGCGCCCTGCATGCCGCTGGATACCTTGTCGGCGTCGGTTTGGGTTCGCTGCGATTCGCCGGGCCCCAGTTTGCATTTGCGAATCCGTTACCCGCATGTGATCGACCCCGAGACCGAGCGGCCGGCGGAGGCCTGGATTCGCGGAGCCGGATATCGCCAATCCGGTCGCTGGCAACGTTTGGGAATCAGCCGCATCGGTCGACGCGTCGAAGCCGCCGAGCGGGCGCTGCGTCAGCGTCTTGGATCGATGATCGATTTGCGTGACGCGATGGTCGATGCGATCGGTGTCAACGCGATGGTGGGCATCGGCCAGTATCGCGTCGACCTGGACGAACTGGCCGTCTCGGGCATGATCCCGATTCGCGATACAACCCCCGAGCCAAGCATAACGCCCATGAACCGCCCGGGCGTGAACGTGAACCGTCCGGGCGTGAATGCAAACCGGCCCAGCTTGAATGCAAACCGGCCCAGCTTGAATGCAAACGGCTTGGGCGTGAATGCAAACCGTTTGGGCCTGTCGGCGGGCCAGCTAGATTCGGCCGACAACATCTTCGACGTTGCCCGCTCGAACGCCGGTGCGGTCGCCTTCCCCGATGGCCGGATCACCCGGGTGTTGCAATACAACGGCGAACCGCTGGCGTGGGTGCGGTCTTTGGCCTTCGATGCGATTTGGTTGAACGAACCCTGCGACGACAAAATTTTGGATGAAGCGGCTCGAGTCGGCTTGCAAATTTATTGTCCGCCACCGACCGTTCGCGATCCCAAGATCGAGCGATTGCTTGCACCGGTGGCCGCGTGGATGATCGACGGCCGGACCGCGGGCAACGATCTTGCGGTGGGCAACGATCCTGCGGCCGCCAATTCGGCGGCGCTGGATGCCTCGTGGCTGGACAATGTCGCGTCGACCGCACAGCGACTGCGTGCATGGCCTCGCGATTGGCGGCGCCCCATCGTCGTCAGCCCATTGGAAAACGCGATCGATTTTTCGAAGCACGCCGACGCGTTGGTGCAACCGGTCACCGGTGTGCTCCGCGGCTTGACCGCCCAAGAGGAACAGATTGAAGCGCGGCAAATCGCCCGCGTTTGCCCGCCACGAGCGTACGCCATCAGCATTGAAACGTTGCCGCCGGCCGAACTGCTGCGCCAAGCCGAAACCGCCGCCGCCGTGATCGGTGTGACACCACCGCGGCACTACGCTTGGCATCCCATTTATCAACAGGTGCTTCGCCATCTGCCGATGGCACCGGCCGCCATTTGGTATCGCTCGCATCGTTCGTTGGCCGGTGAAAACGAACTGGACACGGCACGGGCACGGGCGCTCAGCTACATCAATCGCCAAGTCGCGATGCTGGAACCTTGGCTGTCGCGATTGGGGCCGTCCACCCGGGTCGCCACGCCGATCACGGCCGCGTCATTGGCGATCGCCGATTCGACCGGTGCCCGATATCACAGCGACCTGCTGGGGACCGCCCAGACCCGCTGGCTGTTGCTGACCGGCGATTCGGCGGTGCCCCCGGAAACCCAGAGCAAGGTGGGAACCCAGAGCAAGGTGGGAACCCAGAGCAAGGTGGGAACCCAGAGCACGGTGGGAACCCAGGGCACGGTGGCTACCCAGGGTGCCGTGCTAGCCGGCGACGGCGGATCATTGAAACTTCGTCTTGCACCCGAGCATCTGGGGGCCCAGATTTGGCGGCTGACCCATTTCAAATTGGAAAGCTTGCCCGTCGAATCCACGCCGACGGGGCCCATCGTCGAAATCGTTTCGCCCGATGTCGCCGAATGCTTGCTGATCACGTCGGATCCTTCGATCGGCGGCCAGATTGCCCGCCGCACCGCCGCGTTTGGAACGTCGGCGCTGAACAGCCGGTACCAGTTGGCCGAACAATCGTTTGAACAAACCGCCCAGGCGTGGGATTTGGCAAGGGCGGTGGGCATCACGCGGCGGCCGCGACCGGGGCACTTGGTCGCCGCCCGCGACGCCATGAATCGGGCCAGCGATGCCCTTCGTGGCGGTGACCTGGACCAGGCCACCCGGATGATTCGTCGCGTGGACGCGTGGACGCTACGCTGCCGTCATCTTTTGGACCAGGAATTGTCCGCATCCAGTCCGGCCCGAATATCATCGCCGGCCATCGCGACCGGCCACCTGGAACTTCGTGCCGTGCTCGGCTCGCTGGGTTTGGAACAGGATCCCGATTTGCGGCAGCCTTTGATTTTGTCATCGCCACCGGGTTCGCAACCCCCCCTCCCGCAGCGCCCCGAACCTCGGCTGGGACGCAATTTATTGACCACCGGATCGCTCGACCAAGCCGAATGGATTGGCGGGGGTCGTTGGCAACTGGGCAAACGGCTGGACGCGACCGTGGACAGCCGGGTCAAACACATCCGCCGCCGAACTTATCGTGGCACCGGAGCACTCCGTTTGATCGCCGCACCGCGTGTTTCCCCGTCGGACCCGGACGGTTTTGCGGTACGTCAATTGGGCGGCTACGCCGGCACGGTGCTTCAGGTTCGTTCGCCGGCGATCCGCTTCGAATCACCGGCGCGAATCCAAATCGACGCGATGGTCAAAACCATCGGCCTGAACGGTCCGCACCAAGGTTTGTTGGTTTCCGATTCGATCGGCGGCCAAGCGGCGGGCATCCTGATGCGTCATCACGAATCCTGGACCCCCGTGCGGCTGTACCGGCAACTCGATCGCCCCGGTGAACTGGAAGTCATCTTCGAAATGATCGGCATCGGCGAAGCCATGATTGACGAAGTCCAGGTTCGCGTGGTCCAGCCCGCGCCACGCGGGACGCGGATCGGCGAAGCTGCCCAGACGCCGATCAGCGACGCACCCCAGACGCGGATCGGCGAAGCGGGCAGGACGCCGATCGGCCAGCAGCCAAGCCCGTCGAATCGCTGATAAAATGCCGGCGGCGGTGCCGTCCCCATTTCAGGGTCTCACGACTTCAAACCCGTTAGGCGACAACTTGATGACGTTGCAACAAATCAAGATTTTCAAAAGCGTCGACACCGAAATTCCCGAACTTGAAAAACAGATCAATCGGTGGATTCGCAAAACCGGCGTCCGCGTGCTGTCGATCAATGGCAACCTGACCAGTCAACCGACCGCGAGCGGGCAGGGCAGCATGAACAGCTTCGCCGCCGGCGATGTCCTGGTGATCGTGCACTTCGAAGTGGACCGGCCCACCGACTAACTCTAACAACGCACGATCAATTTCTGTCGTAGTGGACGACGCGACGAGTCCTTGCTCGGGGGACTCATCGCCTCGTCCACTACCGATCCGGACACTTATTGATCGTGCGTTGCTTAACGCTGGTAAATCGGCAGGTAGTGGTACCGCACGGTCAGGCTGAGCAATGCCAGCGCGGTGCAGTACACTTCGCCGATGTTGCGTTCGTCGTTGACGTTGGCGGCAAAAGCGCCGCTGGATTTTTGCAGTTCCAATAAACGCGTCGCGACCAGGCGAGACGCTTTCTGGGCGTACTTGCCGCCAACCTGGTGCATGCCCTGGGCATAATAGTACATGCCGTAATAGAAGAACCGCTCGTTCTGTCGCGGGTCGTTTCGCATCAACCATTCCGCCGACGCTTTGACCATCGGCGATTCGTACCGACCACAAACCTGCATCGCCAATAAACCCGCGGCGGTCATCGAGAAGGTCGGGTTGCTGGCGCCCGGCAGGTAGGTGAATCCGCCCAAATTCGATACGTCTTCGTTGCGACGGCCGCGGGGCTGGGTGAATGAGTTTTCCAGATAGCCGAGCGCCGACTCGATCGCCTCGCCGGGCACGTCCAATCCGTCATTCTTGGCCGAACGCAGCGCCATCACCTGCCACACGCTGATCGACAAATCCGAATCGGTACTCTTGGGTTGGTATCGCCAACCGCCCTGCAAACGCTTTTCCTTGCGAACCGATTGGGCGGCCAAAATTTGGGCAATCGCGTCGACCAACGCGTCGTGAATCCGCTCGTTTTGTTCCACGCTGGCACCCATGCCTAGCATTTCGGTCAACATCAGCGTGGCGATGCCGTGGCCGTACATTCGCGAACCATCGGCGGCGCCGAAGTAGCCCGCCATGGTTTGGTTGGCGGGTTTCAAAACAAAGTCGATGCCTTTCCGCATCGCTTCGCCGCGTCGGCCCACGTCCGAGGGTGTGATACCGATCGACGCCATGGCCATCACGGCCAGCGAAGTCATCGCGGTGGCATGCCCGCGATCGGTGATCGCTCCGTCATCCCGTTTCCCGGCGATTTTGACCAAAAAGTCAATCCCACGCTCGACGGCGCGATCGATCCCATCGGGGCGATACAGGTCCGCGGGATTTGTGGAGCCCTCGCTGCCGCTGGCCTGGGTACCGCCGGCCGCCATGCCACCGGCCAACGTCGCCAGCGACCGCACCAGTTGTCGGCGGGAAAGTTGCCTATTGAAAAGGTCCGTCTGGGAAAATTGCCGGTGGGCATGTTGCCGGCCAGATTTCTGCGACGCCTCGGTTGAATGCGGGCTGGACATGGGGTGACCGGTCAGTGGCTCGGGAGAGTGTGAAATTTGGATGAAATGGGGCGTCTATGAAACAAAACGGGCGTGTATGAAAATGGTGTCGTGGCGAGATCAATCGTCGGTTTTCGGTGCGGCGACGCCGCGACGAGCGACTTCGCGGAAGTAGGCTTCCAATTCCTTGCGATATTGAGCCGGCACTTGCAAATCCGCCGACTCGGCCGCGTCCTCGTTCGTCTTCTGCCGCAAGCTTCCCCAATTGCTGCCCAGCCGCTCGATGCCCTCGATCGACATCGGTTTGCCCCCGGGCATTTCATCCGCCCCCGGTGAACCGCTCTGGTCGCTGTCGCCGGCGTTGGAAGTTTGCGGGGCGTCGCCGCTGGAATCTCCCTCGCCATCGGCGTTGTTTTGCATCCGCTGTTGCCGAGTCTTGGCGGCATTTTGCTGCTTGCCGCCCATCGCGGAAGCCAGTGTGGGTGACAGATCGCCGGCGGTGGGACCGCTCGGGTTCCCGCCTTGTGCTGAACCTCCGTTTTGCGGCTGGCCGTTTGGCTGGGACCCGCTGGATTGGGAACCATCGGCTTGAGAGCCCTGTGCTTGGGACCCCTGTGCTTGGGAACCGGCGGATTGGGATTGGGACTGTCCCTGTCCGCCTTGCTGATCCTGCTGGGCACCGCCCGATTGCGATTGGCCTTGGGAACTTTCACCGGCTTGATTCATGGACTGGCGTTGTTGAGCCAGTGCGCGGTCCAGTTCATCCAATTGCCGGGCCTTCTGCCGACTGGCCTCGCCCTGTTCATCGCCAATGTTCCGGCCGCTGCTGCTTGATTGCGAGCCGCTTTGTTGGTCACCGCTTTGTTGAGAACCGCCCTGTTGGTCACCGCTTTGTTGAGAACCGCCCTGAGGGTCACCGTTTTGTTGGTTACTGCTTGGCTGTCCGCCACTTTGCCGGTCACCGGCCGGTTGCGCGGCCGCTTCGCCCAGCGGCCGGAGTTGCTCAGCGGCTTCGCGAATCGCGGCTTCGGCCTGGGCCGTGCGGTTTTGTGGCGATCCCGATTCGCCCTGCGCCTTTTCACCCTGCGCCTGTTCACCCTGCGCCTTTTCACTGGATCGAGCGTCACCGGCGGGCGAATCACCGGGGGCCGTTTCTTGGCCGGATGCCTGCTTGGGCGATTTGCTGGATGCTTGGTTGGGCGATTGGCTTGCCCGACGCAACACATCGCTGGCCGCATCGATGGGCGGCGTCGTTCGCTGCGCGCTGGCATCCGCGGCCGCCTGCAAAGTGGCGGCCGATTCGGGGCGATCCAAGCGATCCTCGTGTCGGGCGGCGCGGGACAAGTCGCCCACGGCGCGGTCGACGGCATCGGCAACCGAATCCTGGCGGTCGGACGCGTTTTGTGCCCGCTTAGGGTCCAAGCGGTCGGGTGTCGGCGATTTGCCGTTGGCCAATTGCCGCAGGTTATCGGCCAAATCATCGGCCTGTTTCAGCGCCCGCTCGGCGAGCCGCTCGGACACCTCGGCGCCCGGGTTGTCGCTTTCCATCTTCCGCATGCGATCGCGTCCGACTTGCCCCAGGTCCTGTTCCATCGCCTTCTGCCGGGCTTTGGCCCAATCGCGTGTCTTGTCGGCTTCGCTCAGCAACTTTTTGGCCGCTTCCAAGCTTGCTTCCTGCTTCTGGATTTCCTCTTCAAGGCGTTCGATGTTCTGCTGATCGACCTTGTCGCGATTCTTTTCAGCTTGGACTTGCTGCTGCAGTTGTTTGATTTTTGTCTCGGCTTGTCGCGTTTGTTTTTCCGCGGCGCTACTGCGAAAACCGGCTTCGCGTTCGGCCGCGCGGAAAATTTCACGCCGCGACCGTAAACCCCGAATTTGTTCGGACAGCATCCGAGATTCCAAAGTCGACACTCGCCGCTGGTTGACTTGGCGTCGAATCTTGGCATTCGCTTTGGCTTCGTCGCCTTCGGGCTGTGGGTTGTACTGCTCGATTTGCTTGGCGGCGGCGCGTTTTGCATTCTCAAGCTGCTCGGCGGCCCGCCCGAGTTCCTCGGCGGCGTCGGCGGCAGCTTGCCGGGCTTGATCCAACATGTTGGCATCGCTTGAACCTTCATTGGCCTCGCGTACGGCGGCGGCGATGGCCGCGCGTGCCCGATCGGTGGCAATCTGGACCTTTTGGTTTTCCTGTTCGGTTTCGGGAACCCGCACACTGGCACGGTTGGAGGTTTGCAAGTTGTTAAGCGCGCGTTCCAATTCGCCGGCTTCGCGGGCGGCGTTCAGC
>JBCCRW010000267.1:0-8357 GCA_039201055.1 Planctomycetota bacterium
GAACTACTTTTTAGACGGCGCGCCGGTTTATGCGTGTCGTTTCTTTCCTGCCCTTCGTCGTTGCCGCGGCTTCGGGCTTACCTTTGATGGAGGTTCTTTATGTTGCGCGATGATTTTGATGCCGTGATCGCTCGCCGCCAGTTGGCGAATTCGACGGCGAAAACCTACTGGCATTGGTGCGAGCGGTACATCCGGTTTTGCAAGGCCGATGGCGAATGGGTGCACCCGCGGGACGTCGGTGGGCAGCAAGTCGAAAATTTTTTGACGCACCTGGCCATGCGCGAACACGTCGCCGAGTCGACGCAGCAGCAGGCGTTCTCTGCCTTGCTGTTTCTATACCGGGATGTCCTGGGGCAGCCATTTAAGAACGTCCACGCCAAGCGGGCGCGGAAGCCGATGAACTTGCCGGTGGTGCTGTCGGCGGATGAAGTCATGGCGATCTGCCGGCACCTGCGGCCTAAGCATCGCACGCTGGTCGGCTTAATGTACGGGTGCGGGTTGCGGGTCAACGAGGCTGTGAGCCTGCGCGTCAAGGACGTCGATTTTGTTCGGGAAATGATCCACGTCTGGCACTCAAAGCATAAGCAAAGCCGGACGGCAGTTTTACCGCGTTCACTGGCGGACGGTTTGCGAAGGCAGGTCGCCGAGGCCGAGCGGTGGGCGAGTCGCGACAAGTCGAATGAGGTTGGCGGTGTGCCGTCGCGGCGGGCCTATCACCGTAAAGCATCATCGTCGGTGCGGGATCCGATTTGGTACTGGCTGTTTTGCTCGACCAGGCTTTCCGAGGCACCCGAGGACGGCCGCCTGCTACGCTGGCACGTCGATGCCGACAATCTGCGACGTGAGATCGCCCGAGCAGCCAAGCGAGCGGGGATTTGCAAACGCGTCGGATGCCACACCTTTCGGCACTCCTTCGCTACGCACCAACTCGAGGCCGGCGCGGACATCAGCCACGTGCAACGAATGTTGGGGCACAGCGACCCCAAGACCACCATGATTTATTTGCACGTGATGAAGTCCGCCAAGCGGATGCAGTCGCCGCTTGATCGATTGAATAGTTCGGCGGTCGTCGCATAGAATTTTCGCCGGCGGCGGCCGGCAAGCCGTGGTTTTCCCGGGCGGCCGGCTCATCACCGGCCGCCCCGCCAATCAATGCAGGCTCGCGAAATGAACGACGGTCCGACACGGCTCCTGATCTTCGAAGGTGATCCAGCCGCCGCAGCAAGCGTCATCAACCAGGCATGGTCGGCGGCACGGATCGCCGGGAAGCCGAACCGAAATGCCGTCGATGATTCGATTGCCGATGTGGTGCGGTGGGCCGAGGATGCCGCGGGCATCGATGCGGCCGATGCACCGGTGGAATCGCTGGTTCGCGATCCGGATGGCGATGCGGAAATCGAAAACGCCTCCGATGCACTTTTGTGGGTTGCCGACGTGTGCGAGGCCCTTGAGCTATCGCACGCGCAGAAGCGTGATGGTGCGAGCGATCACGCCGCTAGCCTGTCGTGCGAAATTCGGCGTTCGGCAGTATCGGAAGTGCGAAGCGTGGTTCAGCAAATGATTCGCGATCGACAGCGGGCAAAAAGCGATTCCGCCGACTAGCTGGCCTGTTCAAAATTTATAGAACTGGAAATTTCACAACCGCGAACCGGCTCGTGAATCACGCAAAAACGGCGGCTCGTGAATCGGCCGCTGCGTGGCAGCATGTGGACGTTTCGGCTGTTTCCTGGTTTTGCTTGCGTCATGTGTAAAATTACAGGCATGTCGTGCCACCACTCTGCGCCCAAGGCGCCAACGCCGTTCCCCTTGATGGGGCACTCGGACAATTGCACTATCCGAGGCATCAAGAACGGAAACACCCTGATCACCTATCTGATGGGTGACGGGATCGAAATCGAATTGCGCCTGGTCGGCGTCGATCCGGACGTGAGCGTCGAGTACGACCACGTTCGGTCAATTTACAAATTGTCTAGGGCGGCCCGTCGGCATTCCGACGTGCTGCAACGCCTAGTCTCGGGGCGACCCGACCGTCGCGGCCATCGCCACCGCGTGTTTCTTCCGCGACCGAAGTACGGCGAAAACTGGATTCGTGCCATCGCACCCAATCGTATTCTCGCTGGCGTGATCTACTTGGCCGGCGACGACCAATCGCTCAACAGCCGCCTGGTCGAGGCGGGCCTACCAGCCGCGGCCGGCAACCAGTACTCGCGTCCCGATTGGGACCGATGAGCCAGGATTGGCAATACATTCCACGCCGGCGGCTGCGGGTCTCCGAGGCTCCGGTGTGTGACTCCTGCGGCGCTCGGTACACCGCACGGAACAGCTACGCGTCGACGACGCGATACCAGCGCAGTTGCGACTGCGAGGGAGAACCGTTTGCGCGATTTGTCAGCCGGCCCATCGATGAATCGAAGCTTTCGCAACTTGATCTGATCTACCTGGCCCAGGCTTAAATGCAATCCTACTCCGACAACTTTGATCGCGGTAACCAGTCGCTCGCTTCGTCTGGCAATTGGACGAACATCGTTAGCGCCCTGAACGTTTCTGCGAATCGGGTCGTGCCGAGCGGCAGCGGCATCAAGGCGGCACAGTACCAGCAACTGTTCGACACCGCGGATCAGGAGGCCAGCGTGGTGGTCGATTCGCTTGCTGCGGCCAAAAACGCAGCGGTGGGCGTTCGCCTAGGGCCCAATGGCGGCGTGTGGTTCAACCTTTCCAACGCCGCCACAAACACATATCGGATTTTTGAAAGTGAATCCGATATCTCACTGGATGACTTGCTGACACGTGCGGCCGTCAACGGAACTCCGCCATCGTTCCCAGCGACTATCAAAGTTTTGGTGGTTGGCCAGGAAGTGAAGGGCTTCGTCAACGGCGCGGAGGTCATCAGTCATACGCTGGCTAGCACCTCGAAAAACTCATATCGGAAATCGGGTATCTGGGCCCAAGATGCCAGCGCGGCGCTAGATGACTTCGCCGCGGCAGATGTCACCCCGACCACGACGGAATCGCTTTCATACGCATCGACAATCGACCCGGCTTTAGACGACCTTCGTGCGACGCTGCACTACAACGATGACGCCGCGTCGGGCCTGCGACCCTTGGTCGTGATGATGCACGGGTGGACGCAGGACAGCACCGCGTTCGACGCTGCCGTGGGCCCACGCTGGGCAGAGTATGGCGTGGGCTTGCTGATGGTGGAAATGCGAGGGCGGAATAGTAGCAGCGGATCGCCGGACAGCGGCGGGCGAGAAATCCATGACATTATCGATGCGATCGATCATGTTCTTGATTTACATCCCACGCGATTTTCGCGGTTTGACGTGCACGCTGATGGTTACAGCGGTGGCGGCGCCAACGCGTTGTCTTTGGTGTCGCGATACCCAGATCGATTTGGCTCCGGCTATGCCTTCTACCCGATCAGCGATTATGGCTGGGACACCACCGATGGCTGGTGGTTCACGTCGCCGTCGCGACGATCGCAACTCACGGCGTGGATCGGCGATCGCGCGGTCGCGGCAAACATTTTCAAATACAAATCACGCGCGAGCGTCCTGGGTATTAGCAATTTTGCCGGCAAGCTCAATCTCTATCACGATGCAGCCGACACGAACGTTCCGCCCATCAACTCGGAGAACGTGTTCGATGCAAGAACGGAAACCAGCTACTCGTTGACCGACGTCGGCGATGATCCTCGCTGGCTTCATGAATCGCCAAATGGCACGGCTGACGTCATCGAGGCCGAAGCAGAGATCGCCGCACTAATAACATCTGGCGACTACCCAGCGGTGCCGATTGGGAGTACCTGGTCCGGTGTGGTGCTTGGATACTTGGTCACCGATGCGTTTGAAATTTGGCTCGGCGACGGCACCGAAGATTTCGGCAACGTTCTTTACAACGCCAACCGATCGGTCGTCGAAATCGACTTTGCCCAGGACGGTGATGCGGCCTGGTCGATCAAGTTAAAGGGCCAGGCCGCGAACTCGCAAACTGACTGCGTCATCAACGGCGTGACCTATCGCGGCCAGGCAAACGCCGACGGAGTGGTCACCTACACCGCCGCGTCAACGGTCGTTTCGTCTGGACTAAGCGACGTCCTTTCCGCAATTGGAAAGCTCCCCAATCGCAAGCGTTTGTCAGGAACGCGATCGCACAATCTAGGCCCATTCTTTCAGCGTTTGTTCCGCGAGAATTGCCAGATGTTCGGCTTCGGCGATTCGACGATGTCGGAGGACTCGCAAGCCTGGGCATCGGTTCCAGTCTTCTTTCGCCGAGGCTATGAGATTGTCACCGGCCGGAAGATCGCCGGCTCTCGCTTCCGGCCGTTTGCGGACTGGAAATTCAACAAATTTTCGAGCAGCCTGCACAGCACGTTGCAGCGCGGGACGACGATCCCCACCACGTCGATAGATGCGGTGACCCAGGCGTTGCACATCGATATGACGTCGATCGGGAACTTGGCCAACGCGGGGAAATGGGTTTGGAGCAATCACTTTGGCGAGACGATTCGCAACCCGTTCCTGACGCCGCCTTGGGTGGATGCACCATTCAATATCGCGTTCACGTACCACGAGCACGCAACGACTCCGCGCGCGGTGCTCCTGCAAAGCAAAGGGCGAACCACGCGACTGGAATTCCACGGCGGAACGCCAACCGAAGGAGTCTCGACGGCAATCATCAGTCGCGACCCAACTATTGGCGATGCACCCGAGTACGGTTATGAGGATTTGTTTCAGACTGACTGGGGGCAGAACGGCGGATCGTATAGTGGGACATCGCTGACGCTCTACGACATTGCAATCTATCGCGATGGATGGATTCCCGATTCAACGCCTGGATTGTTTTGGTGCGGCGAAGAAGCGACCGGCGGCGACACGATTTATCATCACCTGCCTGATGGATATGAGTCGACGTTTTCCGGTGCGACTTACACCGACGAAGAACTCCAATTCCTGCTGAACCCAGGCGGCGACACCGTCGTGCCGAACACGTTTGTCGTGCATGTCCTCAATCGAAACACGACGACACAGGGTGGGTTCTTGGAACGAACCACCCAGGAGCAGTTTGATCGAATTGTGAAAGACTGGCTGGCTGTGTTCACAAGGTGGCAGAAGATCGCGGAGCTGGCCGGCACGCCCAAGTCGCAACAGCGATGGCTGTTTGTCAGCCCGTGGACGCCTTACAAGATCAACCAGACGTCGTCGAATGTCTTTGAGGGTTCCTCGCGGGACTGGGCCGCCGCGATGCGAGAGGCGTGCATTCAGATGGGGCCGACGGCGTCCTACCTCGATATGCAGGACATCATCGCCGACGAACTGGGACGGCCGAGCGATTACGAGGACACCTATCTATCCGATGGGCTGCACCCAAGCTTCGGCACTGTGATGGCCGATTGGTGGGGTCGCGTCGCGATTGAAGCCATCCAAGAAATGGAGTCAGAAAACAGCAGCGCGGTTTCGGGCTCCACCGCAGCAAGCGAGGATTCACCGGCCACGACGCCCGTTGAAACAACGCTCTTTGAAACCGATTTCGAATCCGGCACCCCCAGCGAAATGACGCTCGGCAATGTCTGGGCCGTGCACAGTGGAAGCGGTAACCCAGGTGCGTCGCTCCGCGGCAACGTCTTGCAGCTTCCGAACGTCGGCAGTGATGGTTCCGATGCAACGCTTAATGTCGACGTGCCGGCCGGCGCGACCGGCGCCAAAGTCACTTTCGACATCCGCCCAAGCTCGGACGTCGGCGGCGGAACGCGGTTGTTCATCAACGGAACCGACGTGGCGGATTATCGCAGCCTTGCCCGCAACACGTGGTCCAGCGAAGAGGCCAGCCTGGTTGCCGGTCAAAGCAATACGATCGTCTGGCGATTGACGCAAGATGGAAACGCAAATACCGAGTATGACTACCTCGACAACATTGCGGTCACCGCGATGGTCGAAAGCTCCGCCGGCGGCGGGTCGTCGCCGCTTAGCGAAACCGACGCCGCGGAGATTCGTCATCGCCTGAATCTTAGCGGCGCAAAGACCGACCCAGGGACCGACCTAATCATCGATGCCAACACCGTCCAGGTCGCCGGATCGGCCGTTTCCGGCATCACGGATTTTCACTCCGGGACGCTCACGACATCGCAGCTGGCCGCCTTGCGAGCCGAAGTTTCGGCGGAACTTGCGTCGCGTGGCGTCACCGCGGCGCGGCAAAGCAATCTGGACGTCGCCGTGTCAACGCGATCGTCGCACTCGGCCGCGGACGTTACGGGCGGTGGGTCATCGCCGCTTTCGACAACTGATGCCGAAGAACTTCGCCATCGATTGAACCTGAGTGGCACGAAAACCGACCCGGGTTCCGCGTGGACGGTCAACGCAAATTTGATCAGCGTGCTTGGTACCGCGATCACGACGACCATCCGTGATGCGTTTACGTTCTTCTTCAACCAGGCGTCGCCGGCGAAGAAGGTCAACGACGTCGGCGGCGGTTCGGGCGGCTCCGGCGGAACCGACTGGACGGGCACCGAACGCGAGCAGATTCGATACCGGCTGGGCATCGACGGGACCGCGTCGGCGCCGACCGAGCGGAATCCAAACCTGCCGCAGAACCCCAACCAGGTCATCAGCGCCGACAACAGCGACCCCGATGATGCGGGCCACTTCACCATCGACCAGTTGTCGGACTACGAAAACGACAATCAGGTTTTCCCCATCGGTCCGATACGCATCGAAACCACTAAGCCCGTCACCGATGCGACGCTGTTCTTCGGTGCGACGCGATCGCGTGGACGAAACTTCTTCGATTCGAATCCATCCGTCACGCGAAATCCAATTCATCACTTCACCGGCACCGCCTATGTCGTGGCGGTTCCGGGCGAATCGAACCAGTACGACGTGTTTATCGAGATCGATCGCAACGAAACCAACATCCCCGCCGGTGATTTTGGCTGGGACGTCGATGCGGTGTTCAGCGACAATGACGTCACCACGATTTGCCGCGGCACGCTGACGCTGCGGCAATCGATGGGCGATCGCGATCACAACTTGGCGAGCACCTAGCCGCCGCGGCGGCCGCATCCGTGAAAGCGGCCGACCTTCTCCGCCGAACGCTTCGGCACCATCCTCAAGGCCACCATGGCGAATTCATACACGGCACGACGCCGGCGGAATGCCGCGCGCGAACGCGAGTCGGCCGAAGAGGCCAAAGACATTGGGCCGCTGCCCAAGGTCGCAAACTGGGCCCGCCGCAAGCGATGCGAACGCGACCTGCTGAAGTACATGCTGACCTACCTGCGGGAATCGTTCCCGCTGGATTTTTCCAAGGATCACTTGGACTTCGTCGCGGCGGTCCAGCGTTGCATTTTGGACGGTGGGGCCAAGGCGCAGGCGATGCCGCGGGGCAGCGGCAAGACCACGATCATCTTGGCCGCAATCACTTGGGCGCAAGCCTACGGGCACCGCCGCTTCGTGGTGCTGATCGCGGCGGAGACCGAAGCGTCCGCGGAGCTGGCCGACGACGTCCGCATCGTTTGGGAGACGAACGAAAAGCTGGCCGAGGATTTCCCCGAGGTCGCTTATCCCGTCCAGCGATTGCAGGGCGTGGTGCAGCGAGCCAAGACGCAAACGCTGGACGGCCGCCAAACGTTCATGCGATGGTCCGGGCGCAAGCTGGTCATGCCGACGATCTTGGTCGATCCAAACGACCCGCGTGCCGATCATTCGGTACCGGCGACCGCCGACGGCCGGCACCCGACCAAGACATCGGGATGCGTGTTGCGGGCCACCGGAATCCTCGCTCGTGTTCGCGGGATGAAGCATACCGACACCGCCGGTCGGACGATCCGGCCGGACGTCGTGCTGGTGGAAGATTTCCAAACCGACGAATCCGCCGACAGCGAATTGCAATGCGCGAAGCGCGAACGCAAGATCGCCGCCGGCATTCTGGGTCTGGCCGGTCCGGGCAAGTCGATGGCGGCGTTTGCGACGTGCACCGTGATTCGCTTCGGCGACGCCGCCGACCGCTTGCTCAACCGGGTGATCTATCCGCGCTGGCGTGGCACGCGGTGCAAGTTGGTCAACCGCTGGCCCAACGACATCGAAGCGGACGGTCCGCTGTGGAAACGCTATCTCGAGATACGCGACGAAGAACTCGAGCAGCTGGTCGATGACCTTGCCGACTGCGACAACCCGCACCCGAAAGCGACCGCGTACTACCGGAAGAACCGGAGGAAAATGGACGCGGGTGCCGACATCCCTTGGCGGGATCGCAAGTTCGCCCACGAATTGTCGCACGTTGAACACGCGGTCAATTTGCGACACGACAACCCGGACTCTTTTGATAGCGAATACCAAAACGAACCGAAGGACGAAGTCGCC
>JBCCRW010000268.1:0-8329 GCA_039201055.1 Planctomycetota bacterium
CCTGTCGGCCGTCACTGCCGCGCCCGCTTCGGCGTGTTGGTTGACCGATTGGCTGTATGGGCGACCGAATCCCTACGCAGCCGGATACACGCCCTATGTTGGCGGCTTTGCACCGGTCGCGGGGATTCCCCTATCGGATGGCTTTACACGGTCCAATCCATTCACATTGGCCAATCGATTCACGGCCGCCCGACCCGCACTACCGCCGGCATCTCCCGGTTTTTCGCAACAAGCGGCTTTGGCCAGCACGTATCCGCTCAATGCGCCCAGTTACGGCAGCGGCTTTGCGGCTCCGGTGTATTCGTCAGCTCGGCCCGTGATCGACAACCCTTCCGTCATCACCGGCTTGCCCGTCACGCCGTCGCCAATGGTCACGCCGTCACCGCTGGTTTCGTCTTTGCGGGGCGTTTCACCGGCGACGGGCTTCGGTGCCGCCAACACTTACCCCCAATTTGCGACGGATCCGACTGCGGCGACCTATGCGGCACGCTATGGCTCGTTTGATCTAAACACGCTTCCGCCGGTTACCGGTGCTCCGGTAACGACGATACCCGCGACGGGCATGGTGCCCACGTTTGTCTCCACGCCACAGCCGACGCTGGGTGGCGGTTTGCGTCGATTCTTTGGATCGTTGTTCGGAACACAGTATCGACAATCGTATTACGCGGCCCCGGCGACGTACTATCGTCCGGTGACCTCGCTTAGCCCCGTGACGGGTCTGGCCAGCACGACGCAATTGGGTTGCACGGGCTACGAAACGCAATTTCAACAAACGCCGTTCAATGCGATCGCCGGCGCGACCCCGGTGGGGCCGCCGCGGCTGGTGGATCCCGGCATGGGCATGGGAAATGGCTTTGGTGACGGCAGCGGATGGACGCCCGTCAATCCCGGCATGGGGCTCGATCCGGGCATGGGAATGGATCCGAGCATGGGAATGGATCCGGGCATGGGATCGGGGGTCGCACCGGCCAGCGGCATGGCCCCCATCGACGACGGACAATGGCGGCCGGTTGACCAAGCCGGCTACGACGCGCCGCTGACGCGCGGCCCTTCGGGAGAAGTGATGGGCCAATCAGGCGACGATTTTACGCCCATGGATGCGCCCAGTCTGGAAGCGTTTCGGCCGGATGCTTCGGCCGGATACCGGGGCGATTCACAGTGGCGACCGATTCCTGATACGGACATCCCGGACAGCGAAAGTTCGACTGGTGAACAGTCCGCGACCGACGGTTGGGAGGACAATTCGTACTATCGATCGCAGCGGCCTGATGATTCCGGTGCTGATGATTCCGGCGAGCAGGATTCGGATTTACGCGACGGCGACGATGGTTCGATGGGTGCGGACGAGATCGAACCGTTTTGGGATGCACCGAACCCAGCCGACACAACGGCGATGATTCGTCCGCGAAGGTCACGACGTCCGGCACCCGACACCAGTGCTCGCGCGAACGTCAGTTCTCGCCCAAACTTCAATGCTCGATCGAACTTGAACCTACCCAATGCATCGGAGCGTTCCGCACGAGAACGCTCGTTGGTTTCCCGCGAATCCAATGCGGGTCAACGCGCCCTGCCGATTCGTGGGTTGACCCCGCGATCGCGCGACGACCAAGCCGTCGATCGAGTGCAACCGGTTTGGGCACGTTCCGACGAAAGCGAGCGGGATGACTTGATCGCGCCGCCGCTTCCCGGATCGATGGAGCCCGAATCGAGGCGCGAGTCGGGATCGTCGCGCCAGCGACGCTTGCCGCAGTTGCCCAAATCGGTCTCGCTGCACGAGGTTGGATTGGTCCGCTACGACGGCGTTTCGGGCCGCGATGAAATCGCTGGGCAGCCCGTTCCACGACCTTCGAAACCCGATACCTCGGTGCCGCCCATCAAACGAAAGCTAAAGTGGCGAAGCAAAAAGTAGAGCGATACGATCGGTCGCATCGCAAAGGAACGGTTTAATTTCGTTTCGCGTTTACGCCGCCCGGCTTTGCATGACCGCGTCCACATCAACGGCAACGATGGCGACGCCCAGTCGCTTCGCCAAACGCATGGTTTCTTCCCGCTGGACCACAATGGTCAGATTGGATTCGATTGCGATCGCGATGCCACCGCTTTGCGAGACCTTTTCCAGTGTTTGCGGGCCGATTGTGGGAACGTCAAAACGCATGTCCTGATTCGGCTTGCTCATTTTGACTAACACCCAACCACCGCGTCGGCATAGTTCGCCGCAGCGTTGGATGCAGGCATCGGTGCCCTCGATCGCTTCGACGGCGATCACGGTTCCGTCTTTGATGGCCACGGTTTGGCCGATGTCAAAGCCACCCATCGTCTTGGCAACCTGGACGCCAAATCCAATGTCGGACCACACGCGTGGGTTGATCCGCGGGCCGGCCAAAAAGTTCTTTTTCACAAGCAACTCCGGTGCGTAATCCGTCGCCGGGCAAACCCGCAATCCCGCGCGATCATAGGTTTCGGTGACGGCGGTCAACAAACGATCATCCCGCGCGTCGCGTTTGCGACCCAACAACAACGGTCCAAAGGTCTTGATGGCGGCCCAATCGGGCAAGTGCCGAAGGACAACGGATCCCTGGTACAAGATGTCGGATTTGAACAACTTGCCGGCCATCGCGACTTGTTGACATCGATGATTGCGAAAGTAACGCAGGTGTCGACCGATTTTGCCGACGCCCGACCACAGCACGTGGTCACAAATCGATTCCAATTGAGGGTCGGCGTGTCCGTGAATCGCGATGCACACCACGCTGCGGCCCGAACGGACGATTTCGCGAGCCACTTCGATTGGGAAGTGCCCCCAGCCGGCAATCAAACCGATCGGTGGCAAGCCAAAGTCGCGGCGATGCTGACGCAACATTCGCAGTGCGGCCCGTGGCCGATAACCGCCGGGACGGTACGTACCCAGTCGATCGACACCGGGACGATCGCCATTGGAACCAGAGGCATCCATGTTTTTGTTCACGCGGCGTTTCGGCCACGTTTGACATCCATATTGCTTGATGACGCCAAGCTTGCCACTTGCTTTCGCAGCGACTTCAGTTCCCGCCGCATTTCCGGCAATCGGCGCTCGACGGCCATGATCTGCATTTGATCGCGTTGCTTGGTTGCCGGCGAGCCCAGGTACACCTCATTGCCGTCCAAATTGTCCATCACGCCCGCCTGGGCGCCGACGATGGCGTTGTCGCCCAGCGTGATGTGGTCCTTCAAGCCGACCTGTCCGGCCAGGATGACGCCGTCACCGGTGCGGCACGAACCGGCAATGCCGACTTGGCTGCAAATTAAATTTCGTTTTCCGATTTGGCAGTTGTGAGCGATCATCACTTGGTTGTCGATCTTGGTTCCGCAACCGATTCGCGTGGTGCCGTAGGTCGCACGATCGATCGTTACCGCGGCGCCGACATCGACGTCATCTTCGATGACCACATAACCCAATTGCGGAATCAATTCGTGACCGTTTTCACCAGCGTGGTAGCCGAACCCATCGGCTCCAATGACGCTGCCGGCCAAGATGCGAACGCGATTTCCAATTTCGCTGTAGGCGTAGATCGTCACACCGGGGCTGATCAATGCATCGGAGCCGATGCGACAATGGGGCATCACGACCACACCGGCCATCACCACGGTATTGGCGTCGACGCGGACACCTTCGCCGATCTGGGCCGTCGGGTGAATCGACGCGGAGGGATGGATTTGGGCCGATGGCGCGACGCCAACCGTCGCATTGCATTGGCGTGGTGGAATCGGCGGCCGAAGCTGGTGGATGACTCGGCGGAGTGATTCGTGAGGATCACGAACGACAAACGCGGCCAGTTGCCCAGCCGGGCCCGATGCGGAATCGCAATCTTTTCCAATCGGGAACGGCGTGATCAACCCGATCGAGACCACGTCGGGCAGCCGATCGGCGGAATCCAGCATCGTCAAATCATGTGGCCCGGCCTCGCCCAGCGGCAAGGCCGCCTCAAAACACGTGCCGTCCCAATCGTCGTGTGGGGCTTGCAGAAGTTGATCGTTTCCGATCCAGTCGATGACTTGCTCGAGATCCATTTCGAACGCCTATTTTCAAAGGACTAACCGACCTGGGGAATAGCAAAGAATCGATTGGGCGTGCAAGTCGGGAAACCGGCTGGTCGCTTAAAACGCTGGTCGCTGAACACGCTGGCCTTCCGGTGGACGTTCAAGAATGGCTATTTGAGAGTTGGCGATTTGAGAACCGCGCGCTGCAAAGGTGCGCCGCCAAACGATGTGCCTGGGTCCGCTCCCAAATTTTGCTTTCGGAATTGCCAGCATGAAGGAATCGCACGATCTAGATTCGCGACTTTTGCCGATCAACGATTCACGCCCTCCGGCGGATCCAAAACATTCGTCCGAGCAACCCCGGATCCAAGAATCTCGGGCCAATCAAGGCAATTCGTTGCGGGCCGATTCATTCCAATTGACCGCCATGCTCTGGCTGGCCGGCATCTGCGGATTGGCGGTGCTGCCGACCACGTTGATGGATGTTTCCATCGCCAGTTTCCTGGCCACCCACCCGCTGCCGACCAGTTATGGCGAAGTCATTGAATTGGCGGCGGAATACGGCAACGGAATTGGCATCACACTGATCATCGTGGCCGTCGTGGTGCTTAGTCGGCGGCGTCGCTGGTCGGCCCCCCGCTTGGTGACTTTGGCGGCCGGTGGCGGTGCGGTGGCGACGATCGCCAAGCTATTCGTGTTGCGGCCGCGTCCCAACAGTTTGCCGCTGGAATGGCTGGCCCAAGACATTGCCTGGATTTGGTCGTTCGACCCAACACTTTCGCAATTGGCCAGCTTTGAACCGGCCACGCGCGCTTTTCCAAGTGCATCGTTGGCATCGGCGACCGCGATGACCGTTGGCATTTGGATGGTGGTGCCCAAGTTCCGATACTTGGCGTCGGTGTTGTGCGTGGCCACGATGTTGCAGCAGATCGAATGTGGTGCACACTTCGCCAGCGACCTTTTTGGATCGGCTGCCGTCGGATTGGCGTGGTCGTACATCTGCTTTCACCCGAGTTGGCTGGGCGGCATCTTCGACCGCCTGGAACCGGAACTACCGCCCTATCCCGAATCGGCAAATCCATCGAAGCGGCAAGTGGATCAAAAAGCCAAAACGCAGACGGTCCGCGAAGCAGCCTGACGACCGGCGCGACCAACAGGCCCGACGGCACGGCGTCAGCGGAAGTGACTACGGACGTACCCGCCGCAACAGGCCAAGCTTCCAGGGGATTTTTCCGTATGGTTTTCCGCGGCGATCTTTTTGCAGCACACCTTGAAAGACAAACGGGGAATCGAGGTTTCCCCGCATGCGTTCGTCGTTTTCGTCGCGAATGAGTTCACCGTGGCTGATTGAATTCGTCCACATCTCATCCACCTGGCGCACGTTGTTCATCGATGCGTAGGAATTCGTCCATTCCGCGGCGATGGGACTCCAACTGCCATCCAGTTTGTCGGCCACGAATGCCTTAAAATAGCGGATGTCGCGATCATGTTGGGCCTCGACCAGATTGACGTATCGCCCGTCGTCCATCCGATAAATATGACTGGCTTCAAAGATGTCTGACTGCATGACGAGTTCCAGGTTGCGCCAACCAAGGGGGAACTCACTGATCCCGGTCTCGACACGCCACATTTTCCCGTTATCGGATGTGAAGAACAGGTGTGCTTTGGCATCGTCGCAGATCAGCCAGAAATCGAGATTCAACTTGTCTTTCGTTCGCGGAACGTGCATCGTTTCTAGCTTGGACCACGAACTGGGATCCGCGATGTCGGTGGTCGTCGCGTAAGCCGCCTGATATTTCGGCTGCCAGCGATCGTCGGACGCTTGGCAAACCATGTACCACTTCTTCTGCGGCCTAAAATAAAAGACTTGCGGAGCGCAGTTGTATCCGCTGTGATTCGGCAGCACGATCGGCGCGGCCGTGGCCGCGTCTTCAAAGTCTGCGAAGGACGAATAGACGATCGCATGAAGTCGCCGATGGCCTCGCAAAGTGCAAAACAAATGCCACCGACCACCGTGACGAACGATCGATGGATCCTTCATCGCGATCCAATCGTCTTGCCCAAATTTTTCCGTATCGATGATTGGCCCATTCGTCTGCCAAGAAAAAAGCATGGACGAATCATCACCGTCCTGCGCTGCGACATCGCGTGAAATCGGCAGCACCGAAATCACCGCGAAGACAATGATCAGAATCGAATCACGCAAAATGGATTCCCGATGGAGTACCCGGCTTCGTCCCAAACATCCGTTTTCCAAAAAATCGATTTCCCTAAAAGATCAGCGTCTGGCGGCGGCATGCACCGATTTCTAAAATCGGACAAGTGTAAACATTTTTCGATTCGACCGGGCGCGAGCGGACGCGGTGAAGATGAACCATCGGACCTTGAAGTGCGGAAGTATCCTTGCGTTCGTTGCATTGTTCCTACCGTGCACAATAGTCGATGGGCAGACGGTTTTCTATGTCTCCCATGACTCGGGTGACGATTCACGATCCCGAACCGAAGCGACCAACATGGGCACGCCATGGAAGACGATTGGACGCGCCGCCGCGGCGATGGGGCCCGGCGAGACCTGCATGATTCGGCAAGGGACCTATCGGGAAGCGGTGGTTCCCAAAACCGGGCAAACCTTCCGTGGTTACAAGGACGAACAGGTCGTCGTCTCGGGGTGCAACGTCGTTGCCCCATCGAAATGGACGCCATCCGGCGGCGATATCTACCGAGCAAGCGTGAATGAACCGGTTTACGACGTATTCGTGGGTGGCCGCTATATGGACAAAGCGCGTTGGCCGGACGCGGATTCCGACGTCATGCGAAAAAACGAGTGGGTTCCAACAACCAACGGTGGGAAACGAGATGCCGGCTGGGTGGACTTTGATCAGAAATTGCCAGCGGATTTTGTCGGTGGTTTTTACACCGGCCACAATGGCACAAACCCGTTCAACTTTAATCATGGCCGCATCACGTCACAAAGCGATAATCGGATCGCCGTCAGTCATTTGAACTTTCGATGGTGGCAGGGCGTCCCGGGACACATCGGCCCCGGCACGGGCAACATTATCGATCACTTGAATTGCTTGACGACCGAAAAGGAATGGCACTGGCAGGACGGGACGCTGTATTTGTACCCACCCGGTGGCGGCAACCCGAACGCCATGCGCGTCGAGGCACGGGTGCGGCTTTATGGTTTCGATTGCAGCGGAAAAGATGCGGTACAAATTCAAGGGTTGAATTTTGTCGGCGCCTCACTGCTGATGGATGGCTCGAATGATTGCGTCGTCGATGGCTGCACGTTCAAGTATGTCTCACCTTGGGGAAAACACTATTACTCGCTGGGCCCGACGGGTGGGCAAAGTGATGTCAATCACTACACCGTCGGTGGCCCGATCGATGGGACGGCTGGCTTGTACTTCAAAGGTAACAACAACACGCTCAAAAATTCAGTTGTCATGCACGGTTGGGGATGCCTTGTGACGTTGCTTGGCAGCCATAGCACGGTCGAAAACAACTACATCGGTGATGCGAACTGGATCACTCGCCAGCACACCGCCAACATCACGGTTTCAGGCAAGAATCAAAAGATTCTGAACAACACGCTACGCTATTCCACGGGAAGGATGATCGCTTTCATTTTGTATGACGGTTCGCCGGTGAAAGCGATCACCATTCGTGGCAACGATTGTCGGCGATACGCGTATGCCATGTTCGATGGCGGCACGTCATGCTTCTATACAAATGGTGAAAACGATTTGGGCGGCGCGGAAATCTCTTACAATGTGATCGCGGACAACATGACCACCGATGACCGGGTCTCGTGCGGGATTTACCTGGACGATGGTGCCCACAACGCGACGATTCATCACAATGTGATTCACGGTGGCGATCATTGCCGCTCTGGCATCTTCACTCATCGTGGCGACAAGCAAATTTGGGTCTACCACAATTCTGTGTGGAACGTCACAAGGTCCGCTTGGTTGTCCTCGGTATGGAAGGGCAGCCGAGATACGGCGACCATGGTGTACCGAAACAACCACTCGGGAGGACTTGGATACAGCCAGAACGGCGTAACGGGTTCAATCACGCAGGATCATAACCGTGACGATGTGCCGGCAGTCGAGCTGGCGGATGTGCAAAAAATCGACTTCCGAATTCAACAAGCTGGCTCGGCCTCAATCGATGCCGGGACAGAGATCCGGGGGATCAATGATCAGTATTTCGGCGATGCCCCTGACCTTGGCGCCTTTGAATTCGGCGGCACGGATTGGAAAGCGGGTGCGACGGTGGAACCGAGTCGAACGGAATGACGGTGAAG
>JBCCRW010000269.1:0-8295 GCA_039201055.1 Planctomycetota bacterium
CTGTGCCATCTCGACGCCTCGGCGAACGCCACGATCGCCCGGCATGCCGCGCGGTTTGGCAAGCCGAACCGACGTCGTTTCGACATGCGGGGCCAACAAGCGGAGCGTTTCGATCACTGCCGCCCGGATTTGGTATTCACGCCAAGTTTCGGGCGCAATCTTGGACACGATCTTGCGACCCACCGGGCCGGTTTGCTTGGCTTTACCACGCTCGGTCCGCGCCTTGTTTTTGGCGAGCGTGGCCAGGCGTTCCTGCTCGGCCCGAACGGTTTCACGAAGTGACGGCAGGTTTTTGGCGATCGTATCGGCGTCGACCCGCACCACGCCGCCACCCAGCGATCGCGGCGGTTGGATGGATAGCAGACGCCAGGAGACTCGCAGCGGCGGCAGTGGCTGTTCGGGATCATTGGTTTCGGCAAACGAGGCGTTAAGAATTTCGCCCCGCAGCACCAGCGGCGCGTCTTCGCGATCACGAAACGCGGCGCTGATGGCCAAATCATTGGGCTGATCTTCAAAGGACACCCTCGCGATCGCCGGCCCGTCGGCGGATTTCAGCGGGTCCACCCAACGGATGTCACCCAGCCACGGTGCGGGGTCCAAAGGGCGTGCGGCGATAGCGATGCCGTCGCTGGCGGCGGTCGTGGGACTGGCCCGAGTGCTTTCCAGCAACGCTTGGCGGAGTTGTTTGGCGGTTTCCCGGGTTCCCGCGATCTCGCCCAGGGCAATCTCGTTACCGATGGCCCGGTAAACACTTGGCGGTTTCCACACGGCGACCTGGACGGGTGCCTGGCAGCCGCAAAAGACGAAGACCATGCCGATCAAAACAACGTGACGCATAAGTTGTCCGATAGCACGCCGAGGCGGCGGACAACAATTGCGATCTCATTTAAACCTTCATCTGCCAAACTTCGTAATCCCAACGCGCCTGGTCCAACGCATTCTGCTGTTCCACCTGGGTGTTCAGCGTCAAGAAGTCATAGACGATGCCAAGCCCCAACAGGCCGCCCGTCAAGGCATACAAAATGCCGGTGAAGTACTTGCCAATGTAGAAACGATGGATGCCCAACCAACCCACAAACGTCAACAACACCCACGCGATCGTGTGGTCGCTACGACCGCTGTGGTAGCGACCAGCGGCTTGGGCGGACATCGCGGGAATCAAAAACAAATCGACGATCCAGCCGACCAGGAACACTCCGCCGGTCAGCAAATACAACACGCCCGTGATCGGCTTGCCAAAGTAAAAACGATGCGCCCCGAAGATGCCCAGCAGCCAAAACGCGTAGCCGATCAAAATCGGATGCGTGGGGACGACTTCGTGAGATGTTCGTGGACCTGCAGACAAGACGGATCGGTAATGTGAATGAGAATGCAAAGGCCGATAGTGGACCGAAGCGGCGGACACGATTGATTTTCTGTGGGTGAAAAGGGAAGTGGACGGCGATGGCGAAGCGACGATCGCCAACAGTGATCCATTCGCCCGCACGCCGCGAATCTTGGTTCGCCAGAGCGAAATTTTCGTGGGCTTGAAAACTTGAAATTTTCGCGGGCTTGAAAACCGGCCAAGCCTCGAATACTGTTCAAATGCATCGGTGAACGTCTGGCCGGTGCTTGCCCCAAGATCCCACGCCAAAATCAAAGTTCCCGTTTACCGTGCCCCGATACGCCGAGCTGCATTGCCGGAGCAACTTTTCGTTTCTGCAAGCCGCATCGCACCCGGATGAACTGGTCGAAACGGCCGCCGATCTGGGCTACCAAGCCATTGCGATTACCGACCAGGAATCCGTTGCCGGTGTCGTGCGGGGACACGGCACCGCAAAACAACGCGGCATCCAGTACATCGTCGGAACCGTTGTCCATCCCCACGACGCGCCGCCGATGGTGTTGTGGCCGACCAACCGCGTGGCCTACGGCAACATGTGCCGCCTGATTTCACGCGGACGACTGCGAGCCGAAAAAGGGCACTGCGAACTTCGCTTCGCCGACATCGCCGAACACGCCGGCGGCATTTTGGCTGGGCTGATTCCCGACCGCAAACGAATCGCCCCCCAGCAATCGCATCCCGCGCAAGCCGCCGCCGGCCAGCCCAGTTTGCGGCAATTCTTGCAAGGTCCGTTTCAGGACGCTTTTGGGGATCGTGCTTACTTGTTGGCCCAATTGCATCACGGCGTCGACGACCGCGCACACGCACAACAACTGGGACGCTTGGCCATCGATACACACATTCCGTTGGTGGCCGCCGGCGACGTTCGTTACCACATCGCGCATCGCATGCGTGCCCATGATTGTTTGGTCGCCATTCGCGAAGGTGTCACCATCGATCATGCACAAGCGAAACGGCACGCCAACGCGTCGCGGCACCTACGCCGGATCGACGAAATCGCCGCCCTGTATCGCGACATTCCCGACGCCGTCGATCGGACCATCGAAGTCGCCGCGCGATGCCAATTTTCGCTCGATGAATTACGTTACGAATACCCCGAGGAAATGGCGCCCCCGGGCATGACGCTAATCGAACACCTCAAGCGTTTGACCTGGGAAGGCGCGCGACAGCGTTGGCCGCGTGGCGTGCCCGACCGGGTCGTCGACATCCTGCGTCATGAATTGGAAATCATTCGCGACAAACGATACGAAGCCTATTTCTTAACCGTGTGGGACATGGTCCGCTTCGCGCGGCAACGCGGCATCCTGTGCCAGGGTCGCGGGTCGGCGGCCAATTCAACGGTTTGTTATTGCCTGGGCATCACCAGCGTCGATCCCAGTCAAACGGATTTGTTGTTCGAACGTTTCGTCAGTCGCGAACGAGACGAAGCACCGGATATCGATGTTGATTTTGAACATCAACGCCGCGAAGAAGTGCTGCAGTACTTGTATGAAAAGTATGGCCGCGATCGCGCCGGGATGACGGCCGTGGTGACGACCTATCGCATCCGTTCGGCGATTCGTGACATTGGCAAAGCGCTGGGCGTGTCCCCCGACGTGATCGACACCATCGCGAAACTCGGCGGCGCCGAAGACGGTTTTGACTTTGACCAACGTTGCGCCGCCGGTGGCTTGGACCCAAACACTCCACTGGGCGGCCACTTCATCGAAATGGTATCCACCATCACCGGGTTTCCACGTCACCTTTCCCAGCACACCGGTGGAATGGTGATGACGGCGGGCAAACTTTGCGATTTGTGCCCGGTCGAAAACGCCAGCATGCCCGGACGCACCGTCATCCAGTGGAACAAAGACGACCTGGACGAATTGGGCATCTTAAAAGTCGACGTGTTGGCCCTGGGAATGCTGTCGGCGATTCGTCGCTGCTTCGATTTTGTGCGACGTCACTATGGCCAGCACATGACGTTGTCGAATTTACCGCCCGGCGACACCGACACCTACGACATGATTTGTCGCGCCGACACGATGGGTGTGTTTCAAATCGAAAGCCGCGCCCAGATGAACATGCTGCCGCGTTTGCGGCCGCGCTGTTACTACGATCTGGTAATCGAAGTCGCGATCGTGCGGCCGGGCCCGATCCAGGGTGATATGGTGCATCCATACCTCAAGGCTCGCCAAAACCCCGAGGCCGTCGTTTATCCCAATGATGAAATCCGCCGCGTGCTGCAAAAGACATTGGGGGTTCCCATTTTTCAAGAACAGGCGATGCGTTTGGCCGTTGTGGCCGCGGGCTTCACACCGGGCGAGGCAGATCAGCTGCGCCGCGCGATGGCGGCTTGGCGACGCAAAGGTGTGATCGAAAAGTTTCGCGTCAAGCTGCTTCGCGGCATGCACGAAAAAGGCTTGACCGGCAAATTCGCCGAACAAGTGTTTCATCAAATTCGCGGCTTTGGCGAATATGGTTTTCCCGAATCGCACGCCGCCAGTTTCGCTTTATTGGTGTACGCGTCGTGCTATTTGAAGTGCCATTTCCCGGCCGCGTTTTGTGCCGCGATTTTGAACAGCCAACCGATGGGCTTTTATGCCCCGGCACAATTGGTGGCCGACGCGCGCCAGCACAACGTGCGTGTTCACCCGGCCGACGTCAATCACAGCGATTGGGATTGCACACTGGAAACCGAGACCAATCACGGTGTTGATCCAACGCTGCGTTTGGGCTTGCGAACCATTCGTGGCTTGCCCGAGGAAGTCGGTCGTGGCATTGCCACGCATCGTGATGCACACGGGCGATTTACGGACGTCGATGATTTGGCCATGCGTTGTGGGCTGGGCCGATCCACGCTGACAATTTTGGCGGACGCCGATGCCCTGGCGTCGATCAGCGGCGATCGTCGCGCGGCGGTTTGGGATTCGCTCGACCGCGACGATACCGTCGGCTCCCGCCCGTTACTGGAATGCTTGGACGATCCCACCAAGACGCCCGATTCGCTTCGCCCCATGTCGCCGGCCGACGAAGTCGAAAGCGATTACGCGACCACGGGATTAAGTCTTCGCGCTCACCCGATCTCGTTCGTGCGTGAAGCGCTCGATGCCGTCGGTTGCATCCGAGCCGACGCGTTGCCGGGCCTAAGAAACGGTCGCTACGTTCGAGTGGCCGGTTTGGTGCTGCTTCGGCAACGCCCCGAAACCGCCAAGGGGATCAACTTCGTGACACTCGAGGATGAAAGCGGATCCATGAACCTAGTGATTTTCCCGCCAACGTGGAAACGCTTCTACCGAGTCGCCCGAACCACAAATTCCTGGTTGGTCGATGGCAAACTTGAAAACCGCGAAGGCATCATCCACATCGTCGTGGGCAACATCGAAGACCTGGCCGACTACGCACCAGACCAGCCGCAAGTGAATCTGCCGCGGCGGGATTTTCGATAATCGCGGCCGGCGACCGAAAACACTACGAAGCGACGGTCGCCTTGACGCGACGCCGACGCACCCGCATCGCGACAAAACCGCCAACGCCCGCGAGCAAGGCCATCGACGAAGGTTCCGGAATCGCCGCAACAATGTTCACGGCGCCCGTGGTGGGAATGAAGCTCCCGTTGAAGGGATTCGACCCCAGATTGAAGAAGGACAAGTCTCGACCCAATTCCGCGATTTCCAGACGATAACTACCGATCGCGTCCTCGGCGATGTCGACGTTGACAACACCCATCAAAACGGAATTCGACCTGCGATCACCGCGCGGATCCACGTTCGGAGGCTGCGTTGCGAAAACCGGAGCGAATCGTGTGGGGTCGGACAAGTCTGTCGCCAAACCCGCGAAGCCGTCGCGTCCAATGTCCAGGTCCTGATTCGACCCCCCCAAGTCGTTCAGCAAAAATCCGTCGCCGATCGAGACAAACGAAACTGAAAAGTCGTTGGTCAGTGCACCCGTGGAAGTCGTCCGATCAAAACGCACACCGAACGCGGAAAGTCCGGTCGTGATGTCGCCATTGACGGGATCCGACGTGCTTAGGCGAAAATCGGGAATGGGAAACGGAACCATGGGGATTTGGAAGGTGCCCTGCTGGGTCACGTACAGCTCAAGCTGCAGCGTTTCGCCACCGATGACCTGGAACTCGGGAATCGAACCGTCCCCGGAATGCGAATCAAAAACGACACCATTTTGGCCAACATTAAGAACAAGCTCCGCAGTCGCCGTTTGCGTGGTCAAAACCGTCCCAAGGACCGTCGCAAAAGCGATCGTGAAAATGCGTGCCGATTTCATATGCCGAACCGAGAAGATAGGGAAATCTGATACTCTGGGAGGTTAACCTCGCCAGACCGCCGAATCCACCCCCCGCCGTCGCAAACCAGCCATATTTCCGTCATGACCGGGCTCCGCCCCCCCATCCAGTACGGCTGCTTTGCCCGCTATCCCGACGATGGTCAATCATTTATCCATCCCGATGATGTCGCCATCGCGACGCGGGTGATCCCCAGCGGACGCGTTCTGTGTCGCCACCATTTCGATGGCATCTACTACCACTACAGCTACGGGAAAGCGATTCGCTTTCGGCTCCGGCCGGTCATGTGGTTGCCCGTTGATCACGAAGGGCTGGATCTGGGCGACGAGGTCGAAACCAGGGGGCCCCAGATCCAACGTGAGCAGTTTGTCGCGCGGATTTGGGGAATGCACTGGGTGCCCCGCAAGGGCCGTATCCTGTACCGACTGCAGGCCGCTGACGGTTTCGCGGTACCCCGGCTGTACGTCCGCGAGGAGCTCAAGTTGCTGACCGACAAGCGGCGAGTCCAGCCGTCGGCGATCGAATATCCGGTTCCCCGCTGGGCAGGCAATAAAAAACGCTCGGACCGACTTCCGCTCGAAGAAACCTAAGCGGCTTGGCTTGCCAGCTGCCAATACTCGGCCAGTTTATGGTTCTTTTGGCTGCCCGTCGCACGGCTTAGCGGCGGGTGCGGTCGTATTCAGGACGCGCCGGAGCTTTCGTGGCGTTCGCCACCGGTCACCGACAGCGGTCGGCCGGTTGCCGCTCCCACGAAGCGTCCCTGGGATCGCAACTTTGTTTCTTCTTCTACTTGGGATTTCTGGGATGACACGTTTTCTTTCCACGGCGTCCGGTCGATCCACCCGCGCATCGAAATCGGCACGCGCGTCGAAATCGGCACGCGCTTCGCGGCGGGCCCGCCTGGTCGCCTCGCGGCGGCGTTTGTGTGGCCAAACGCTCGAATCGCGACGGCTGCTGGCCGGCGACGTCGACGTCTTCATTCGTCACGATTCGCTCGTCCTGCGCGGCGATGCGGATGACAACTCGGTCGAAATTGTTGCCACCTCCGTCGGCGACATCGTCGTGTCGGGCAAAGATGGCACCACCATTAATGGCGAAGCCGAACCGTTTGTGATCGCCGGCGCCGCGGCGACCATCGAGCGTGATTTGATCGCCCGCCTGGGACGCGGCGACAACACGCTGTTGGTCGATGGTGTGACCATCGGCGATGACTTCGTTTACTACGGCGGCCGCGATGACGATTCGGTCGGGCTGTTGCGAACCGATGTCGGCGACGACGTGACCATCCGCGGCGGACGGGGCGACTTCAATTTCTCGCTCGATATTTCCAACGTCGGTGATGATTTGCGAATCAGCAGCTTCGGCGGTTCGTCAACCATCGTTGTCGATGATTCGCTCATTGCCGATGACACGTCTTTGCTTCTGCACGGTGACGAAGCCTTCATCGTGGTCCGCGACAGCGTGCATGCGGACGATGTTTTCATCCGCACCGGCGGTGGCGAAGACTTTGTCGCCGTCATCGGTAGCGAACTGGGCGATGACACGTTTCTGCTGTTGGGCAGCGGCGATGATTCGTTGTACTTAGAAGACGTCGAATTTGGCGATCGGGTCATCGGGCTGGCCGGTCGCGGTGACGATGCGGTGGAAGCGATTGACATTACGACGACGCGCGACCCGCTGCTGCTGTCCTTTGAAGGTTCCAGTGTCGCCGGCGCCAGCGACATTGTGGATCTCGCGGTTGCCCAACTGGTGGATGCGGAAGTTCGCCGGCCGACCTTGGTCGACATCGCCACCTCGAACCCCGACTTCAGCATTCTTGTCGATTTGCTGATTCAAGCGGATTTGGTCGGGGCCATCAGTACCGATGATCCGCTCACCGTCTTCGCACCCAATAACGATGCCTTCGTTAGTTTTGTCAGTGAATTCGGACTGACCTTTGAAGATGGCGAACTTAGCGGCGTGTCGCTGGACGTCCTGACCTCGGTGCTGTTGTTCCACGTCGCGGCGGGCAACGTGGATTCCAGCGAAGTGCTCAGCAGCGAATCGATCGAATCGCTGCAAGGCGAACCGATCTCGGTTTCGCTGGACCCACCGACCCTTGATGCCCGAGCGGGATTGTTGGCCGTCGACATTCGTGCCCGCAACGGCATCATCCATGTCGTCAACACCGTCCTGACGCCATCGATCTTGGATGGTGAAGGCTGAGCAATTTGGCCCAATGATGCTTGACAGCGGATTGCGCTAAACTGTCGAGCACGCCCCCGTAGCTCAGTGGATAGAGCGGAGCTTTCCTAAAGCTTAGGTCGGACGTTCGAATCGTCTCGGGGGTGCTTCGAAGGTGCCATTTTTGGGACCCGAATCCAGCCACGGTTTGGCGACTTTGCAGTCGCTTTATTGCACATCAATCGCGAAGCGATGGCAGTTGGTAGCCCCGGACGCTGGGTCCGGGGTCCAGGATCACAACGAATCTCAAGTCGCGAAGCAACGACAGGAACGAGCCGCCGGATGCCGTTTTCTGCAATCAACAGACTCCCCTGCCGTCACTTCGCGACTGACGATCGCTACGTTGCCTGACGATGACTTGGGGCCGCTGGGACCCAGTGAGCGGCGAGGCGCTGGCCGCCGGTAC
>JBCCRW010000270.1:0-8277 GCA_039201055.1 Planctomycetota bacterium
ATCGACCACCTTCGCCGATGTCAGCGTCAAATTTTGGATGACTCGCACCGGCTTGGGCATTTCCTTCGGGGCGTCAACGATGCTGGGGCTACTGGTCGGGCTGGTGATGGTAGGTCAAACGCTGTACGCCATGGTGCTTGACCGAATCCAAGAATTCGCCACGCTCAAAGCCATCGGTGCCAGCGGTCGCGAAGTCCTGTCGGTGTTGATCACGCAATCGGCAACCGTGGCGCTGCTGGGCATCATCATCGGGACGTTGTTGGCCGCGACGATTCGCGTGATTCTGAGCACCCCAATCGCCGAAATTCGCATCCCGCCTGGTTTGTACGCCGGCAGCGCGGGGCTGGTGTTTGTGATTTGCATGCTGGCGTCGGGACTACCGTACCTGCGTGTTCGTAGCGTCGACCCGCACTCCATCCTGCAAGGCTGATTCGAATGCGCGAGTCCACTGCGTCAGGTGTTCCCCATACCGCCGCCGGTACGATCCCCGAAGTCCCGCTAGTCCTTCAAAAGACACCGGCGGACGCGGACAAATCGAGCTCCAGTGCATCGGCTAGCTTGGCCGTGCACGCCGAAGGCGTTTGCAAGTCCTACGAAATCGGCGGCGTCCGACGCACCATCTTGGACCATGTTCACTTTCGCGTGGAGCGTGGCAAATGCGTGTTCCTGGTGGGGCCATCGGGCAGCGGCAAAAGCACGCTGCTTTCCATTCTGGGCTGCTTGCTTTCCCCCGATAGCGGATACATCAAACTGGCCGGCAAGCGGGTCGATGACCTGTCGGTTGAAAAGCAAACGCAATTTCGGCGTCAACACATTGGATTCGTGTTTCAACGTTTCCAATTGATCAGCGCCCTGTCGGCAATGGACAACATCGCTTTACCGCTAAGCCTGCAAGGTGTGTCCAAGCCGGACGCGCGAAGCCGCGCGATGGAGATGCTGGAAAAGGTCGGTTTAGAAACGCATGCCACTGCAAAGCCGGGCGCGATGAGTCCCGGACAATGTCAACGTATCGCGATGGGCCGCGCCCTAGTGACTCGTCCGCCGCTGCTGTTGGCCGATGAACCGACCGCCGCACTTGACGCCAAGAGCGGGCAGGACGCGATGAAGTTGATGCGGCAGTTGATCGCCGAAACCGGCACCTCCACCATCGTCGTGACTCATGATCCGCGGATCTATGATTACGCCGATCGCGTTTGCGAAATTGAAGAGGGCAAACTGCGATGAGGAGTGTCTTTTGGGTCTTTGCATTGACCATCGTCTTTGCAGCGTTTCTGTTTTTTGTGGACCCACAACAAAAATTTCAGCAGGACGAAAAACTTCCGCCACTGTTGCAGGATACGCTCGCCAGTGCCCAGGACTGGATCGCCAGCGACGGTGAAATGCCGCCACCAGATCTGCGCGAGGTCCCGCCGGCACGAAGTGGCCAAACGATCCGAGCCGCCGGCGTCGTTCGTGGCGCCAGTGATCCGATTTTGCTGCGTTCGTTGGTGCCTGAAAAAATCATCGAAGTCAATGTCGAAGTCGGTGATCGAGTGCGTGCGGGTCAATTGCTCGTGCGTTTGTCCGACGACACCTTGATGGCCCCGCGTGATGCGGCGGCAGCGGATTTGGAATCCGCCCAGGCGGCCTTTGAGGAATTGGTCAATGGGGCAAGGCAAAGCGAAGTCGACGCGCTTGAATCACAGCGCAGCGAAGCGGCCGAACGATCCAAGGCGGCGCGACAAACCCTGATGCGGATCCAAAAATTGTTCGCCGGCGACGCGTCCAGCAAGCAAGAATTGGACCGGGCCGTCGAACTGCAAGAGGCCGCGGCCGCTCGGGTGCAAGCCCTTGATGCCCAATTAAAAACATTGACCGATCCGCCGCGACAAGAGCACTTGCGGGCCGCTGAAGCCGCCGTGCGAGCCGCCAAAGCGAGGCTTACCGAAGCCAATGCGAGGCTGGCCCACACCCGCGTCACCGCACCCGTCGATGGTGTCGTTTTGAATGTGCACACCGAGGTCGGCGCGTTGTCTTGGCCCGAGGACCCACGGGCACTCGTCGAAATGGTGGACGATCGGCAGCGCCGAATTTTGGCCGAAGTTGACGAATACGACGCGATCCGCGTTCGCATCGGTCAATCGTGCCAGGTCATCTGTGACGCGGCCAGCGGTATCGTCGCGACGGGCGAAATTGACATTGTCGGGCCGGGCATGCGGGGCAAAACGATTCGCGGCGAGTGGGCGGGCGAACGCAACGACACGCATGTTCGCCCCGTCTGGATTCGCTTGGACGATTCACCCAATTTGCCGATCGGTTTGCCCGTGGAAGTCACGATCATCGCAAACGAAGGCGATGAAGAATCACCGACGCCGGATTCCCAAGCGGTGCAATTGGTGCGCCCCGGCGCCGCGGTGTTGGTCGGAAAAAAGTAGCTCGTGCTTTGTTCCGGCTCGGTTTTGGGTTGTCCGCAGATGCAACGGAATTGCACATATTGCTCGTTTGCGGTATTTTTTCAATGCAGTTCGGGACCCATGCTGGAGTTGCAAGCGGTCGACCAAGCATTTTCCTTTTCGATGAGCCGCCAATTCCGCGAGCCGCTTGAATGTGACCACCGGAACAAACGAGCTATTGCACGAAGCGATCCGTTCGGTCGGCTTGCGGGCGACGCCGGCACGTGTGGCGACTTTGCGACTATTGCGTGAAGCGAATTCGCCAGTGACGCACTCGGAAGTCGCCGCGGGCCTGAGTACTTTCGGGATCGACAAAGCCACGGTCTTTCGAAATCTGAACGACTTGACCGAAGCCGGCTTGCTGCGTCGTACCGAATTGGGTGATCACGTCTATCGCTTCGAAGCCGTTCTTGCCGGCGAGGACCCGGCCGTTCCGCATCCACACTTTATGTGTATCGTTTGCGGGTCCATCTCGTGCATGGGTGATAGCGCGTTGACCTTGGCGAGTCTTCGCAAAAACGTCAAAGTGGGTGAAATCCAAGAAATCTTGCTACGCGGTCGTTGCCGCGACTGTATCGCGTCAAACAAACGCGGATGACGACAGTCGGGTTGTCCGAATCGATGGTCATTTCCAGATGACACGAATTCATTGGCCCATCACAAGTTCATTGGCCTATCGCAAGGAACCACCATGTCAGCCGCACAGAAGCGAACACTCGACTTTCACACCGGCGACGAAGTCAACGCGGAGATCCAGCGTCTTCGGTCAACGGAATATACGAAGACCAAAAACTGGAACCTCACCCAAATCTGCGAACACTTGGACGCCACCATGACGGGCGGTATGAATGGATTTGGTTTTCGGCTGCCCTGGATCTTGCGAGCCACGATCATGAAGTGGATCTTTGGCCGGATGCTGCGGACGCGGAAGATGTCCAGCGGACCGACCTTGGAGCGCCTGAAACCAAAATCCGACCCCGGAACCGAAGACGACGCGATCATTGACAAGTGCATCGCCACGATTGAGCATGCCAAGGCATTTCCGGGACCGATCAAGGATTACCCGTTCTTAAATGAATTGTCGGTCGAAGATTGGCAGCAATTCATGTGGATGCACGCGGGACATCATCTGGGTTTTCTTGTCCCCAACGAAAGCGATTGATAAACGATCAATTAATCCCGCAGCCGGACTTCGCCAGAAGCCGGACACAAACGCAATCAAAATCCATTTCGAAATGAATGCTCCCACCGGCATCCCCATCTGGCAAGTCGACGCTTTTGCCCAGCGGCCGTTTACCGGAAATCCCGCCGCCATTTGCATCCTTCCGAAGTATCCGGACGATGGGTGGATGCAACAAATCGCAGCGGAAATGAATTTATCCGAGACGGCATTTTTGGTTGCGACCGAGCAGGCAAATGAACTTAAACTGCGGTGGTTCACGCCGGCACGCGAAGTCGACCTATGCGGTCACGCCACACTCGCGGCGGCTCATATCCTGATTGAGCAGCGGCGTGTCGATGCCAGCCAACCGATTCGTTTTCAAACGCGAAGCGGCGAATTGACCTGCACCCAAGCACAAGACGGCATCACGCTGGACTTTCCGGCAACACCCGCCATCGATGATGTTGATCCGAAACTTGCCGCTTCGTTTTTAGAAGCGTTGGGTGTCGGCGAAGGGCGGGTCTTGCGAAGCAAATTTGACTTGTTGGCCGTTGTTGCGGACGCAGATACTGTCGAATCATTGCGTCCCAACTTCAACAAACTGAACGAACTTGATGCACGCGGGATGATGGTGACGGCCGCGGGCGGACGCAGCGGCGTTGATTTTGTTTCCCGCTTCTTTGCGCCCCAATGCGGTATTAACGAAGACCCCGTGACCGGATCGGCGCACTGTTGTTTGGCACCGTACTGGGCGGATCGACTTGGAAAGACATCGTTGGTCGGCTATCAAGCATCGTCGCGTGGCGGCAAAGTGATTTGCGAAGTTCTCGGCGATCGAGTCCGGCTGACGGGAAAGGCGGTCACGGTGATGAAGGGAGAGCTATTGAACGTCTAATTGGCGGAAAAACGCATGACCGTTTTTGATGTGTAAGCTTCGCCGGGCTTCAAAATCGTTGACGGAAATGTGGGTTGATTGGGGCTGTCGGGATAATGCTGAGTTTCGAGACAAAAGCCACCCCGATAGACGTAGGGTTTGCCAGATTTGCCAACCAGGCGTCCATCAAGAAAGTTGCCGCAATAAAACTGCACTCCAGGCTCGGTGGTTCGAACTTCCAATCGTCTTCCCGATTCGGGTTCTTCCACCCGGGCGGCCAGCCGCAATTCGCCATCGGTTGCGTTATCCCGATTGAGGACCCAGTTGTGGTCAAAGCCAAGTCCGTATTTCAATTGCGGGTGATCTTCGCCGATATCACGACCGATTGGCTTGGGCGATGTGAAGTCAAAAGGCGTTCCGCGAACGGGCGTGATTTGACCGATCGGGATCAAGCTGGCATCGACTGGGGTGAAGGTGTCCGCATTGATGAAAAGTTTGTGGCCCAGGATGTCGCCCTCACCTTCGCCCTTTAGATTGAAATAAGTGTGCTGGGTGACGTTGATCGGCGTTGCTTTGTCCGTTGTCGCGGTGTACTGAATCGTCAGCTCGTTTGCATCGCCTAGCGTGTAGCTGACCGAAAGATTCAAGTTACCTGGATAGCCTTCCTCCATATCCTTTGCCAGGTATGAAAGTCGAATTTGTTTGGGTTCTTCGTACTTTTCGACCTCCCAAACGACCTTGTCAAAACCAATCGCGCCGCCGTGTAGATGATTCGGCCCGTTGTTTTTCAGCAGCGAATAGGATTTTCCGTCCAGCGTGAACTGACCCTTGGCGATTCGATTCCCGTAGCGACCGGCCACCGCGCCAAAGTAAGGCTTGTCGACGGCGTTGATGTAGTCTTCGATCCGGTCATATCCGAGCGCGACGTCCGCCATTTTTCCGTCACGATCGGGGACAACGATCGACGTGATGATTGCGCCAAAGTTGGTCACCTTAACCGTCATGCCGGAAGCATTCTTTAAGGTGTAAAGTTGGATCGAATCGAAATCCTGAACCTGTGCGAATACCTGTGGGGTGAACCCGGCAAATAGCGTGGCGATGAAAAAGGCAATAATCTTTGGCATGTCAAATCAGTTAAGTAGCAGCAAGGATGTCGTTTTTGATTTTCGGTAAGGATTAGTCATCCGCCATGCTCGATGTACTTCTGCAGACGCCCAACCCCTGGGACTCGATGACCAGCTATCGCGATCCGGGATCGAGATTTGAAAAGAACTCGGTCTTTCCCGAAGGACACGTCATTGTAGCGTTCTCGGAGGCGGCGGTTTGGCCGAGACCACCGTGCGGAACCGGCTCGTTTCGGCGCGGGAAACCACCACTCGCGGTGACCCACTGCGATCGGGTCGTTTTGCCCGATGTCCCCGCACCGTGGCTCCGATCGCGTCGCGTTCGCTCTCGGTTCCGACCCAATGAAACGGAATCGATGCCAAGCAGAGTGACCTGGGCGTTCCGATTACGTTCCTGTCGCCGGAACGATCGTTGCTGCCACCGATCGGTCGCGTTCGCCAACGGATTGCGAATGAAATTCAGCCGCAATCCGATCGATGCGAGTCGCCGGCTGACAGCAACACGCTACAGCACCGCTTTGGATTCAAGATCGAACACGTAATGCATCAAGTCAGCGGCGGTTGACCGCAATCGCCCCGATTGTATTCTCATGGTTTTGTGGCCTCAATTTGTTGCTCCGGTTTGTCGCTTCGGTTTGTTGCTCCGAGAAGGCGGCGCCTGGCGACGAAGATTGAGCTGTTTTGTCGGAATTGGCGGGCTAAGTTCACTCTCCTTTCGTCCAATTGGATCGCTCCCTTGCATCACAGCATGAACCCTAAGTTTCGACGTCAATTTGCGATTTACTTTTTCCTCGCAACATTTCTTGCTGGCACATTGGTGATCAACGCAAGTCCAGCATTCGCGGAAGACGAAGCGTGGACTTCACTGTTCAACGGCAAGGACCTGGATGGCTGGAAGGTCGTCGGTCGCGACGGCACCAAGTGGGAAGTGGTCGACGGAATCATCGAGGGTAGCGGCGACATTTCCATGCTGGTGACGACCACAGGCCCGTATAAGAATTTTCGCTATCGAGCCGAAGTTAAAATCAACGGTGGCGGCAATAGCGGTTTGTACTTTCGGACCAAGCCCGAGCCCGGCTTTCTGGATGGTTACGAAGCGCAGATAGATGCGACCCATCGCGATCCAATCCGCACGGGATCGCTGTACGGCTTGTGCCATGTTTATCGCCAGCTTCACAAGCCTGACGAATGGTTTACCTACGATATCGAGGTGCGTGACGATGTTTGGCGTGGCCGCGAAATGACGCGGATCAAAATCTCGATCAATGGCAAAGAGCTATACGAATATCTGGACTTTGCAAAAACCTTTGGTCCAGGCCACTTTGCCTTCCAACAACACGATCCAGGCAGCAAGGTTTCCATTCGCAAGGTGCAAGTCATGAAGTTGCCCGCGAAGTAAAAACCAGACAACGGGAACGGCACCGAAAGCAACGAGACCTTGGGCGGCATTCCCAGCACGACCACGCCGGTCAAAATCACTTTTGAAGTGATTTCCGTGCGTCCCATCGGCAATGCCTCCAAAAGGGGAATAGGCGATTGTCAAATGTCGCCCTTTCCCAGAATTTTTCCGCCTCGGTCACATCCAAAATTGAAAGGGGAACGAACCATTGATTATGGGTGTGGTGGGTGAGTCGACATTTGGACGGCCGCCTCGCCCAACAATTTTTTGTCAGAACCCAAATGGCTAAACAAGGACAGATTAGTGAGAAGACTGCTCATGCTATCGATCGTCGCCTGGGTTTCCAGTGTGGCAAATGCCGACAATTACCCCCAATTTCGCGGTTCCGGTGGCGATGCCGTTTCGCCGGAGTTGCTGCCGACGCGGTGGTCCGTTGGAGAAAACGATGACACCAACATCCGTTGGAAGATACGTCTACCTGGTGAAGGGTGGTCTCAACCCATTGTCTGGGAAGATCGCCTGTACCTAACCGCGGCGGTGCCCGTCGATGCGGCGGACAATCAAAAGGCGGGCCCGGAAGTTCATTCGGGCGGTTATGGCCGAAATCGCAACGACCTGGTCAATGTTCCCTATCGATATCAAGTCATCTGCCTTGACGCAGGGACGGGCGAAGAAGTTTGGACGCGGACGGTTAAACAGGGCAAGCCGCCGATGCCGCGGCACAGTACCAATACCTATGCGACCGAAACGCCAATCACGGACGGAAATCGAATTTATGCTTACTTTGGCATGAATGGTGTTCATTGTTTGAATATGGACGGCGAGATTGTTTGGCAAAAGGATCTGGGCGTTTATGAGATGCGGGCCGGTTGGGGCACGGCTAGCTCGCCCGCGCTTCTTGACGATCGCTTGTTCGTTCAAGTCGATAACCAGGAGCAATCGTTTGTCGTGGCGTTGGACACCAAGACCGGTAATGAGATCTGGAAGGTCAATCGCGACGAATTTTCGCAGTACAGCAGCCCATATATTTGGAAGAACTCGCTGCGCAACGAGTTGGTGCTCGGCGGGATGGTCTATCGTTCCTACGATCCGGCCACCGGCAAAGAGCTCTGGCGTCTGGACATGAACAAGGGACGCAGTTCGGCAACACCCATTGCCATTGGGGATCGGTTGTACGTCGGCAACGAATTTCGCAATCGTGGGGGCGCCGACGATGGTGGAGGTCGGCTGTATCGGGTCAAACCCGGTGGAACGGGCGATATCACGCCAGCGGGCGATGCGATGTC
>JBCCRW010000271.1:0-8238 GCA_039201055.1 Planctomycetota bacterium
GTGTTTTCGACCAAACAACGAAGACCGTTTCTGGAAGATGCTGGTGTGCGTGAAAGGCTGTACGCGTATATGGCCACCATTCTTCGCGACAACGTCGATTCGCCTGCAATACTCAATAATGGCGTCGAGAATCATGTCCACGCATTGGTTTCTTTGATCCGCAATTTCGCGAATTGTGCCGACGCCATGGAATCGATTGGGACGAGCGTTATGTACGGGACTGAGTCGGGTTTTGCGCGGTGGCTCCAGCATGTTGGCGTCGCCCCGTTGGGGCTTTCTTGTTTGTCTGTGGGATGATTCCCCAGGGCGTTGCCCTGGGCTTGCATCGGGCTGCCCCTTCGGGGCGGAAGGCAGCCACCGCATGATGTCGCCGCAGGAAACAGCCGTGTGCTGAACGAAACCGTCGCAGGTTCACATACGGAAACCGGTGCAAATTTGGCAACAAACGTCGTGTTCGTTTCACGAAATGTTTTGGGTAAAGACAAGGGCAACGCCCTGGGTTTTGGATCGCGACAACAACCAAGCCCCAACGGGGGCGGCCCCAATTCGACCGTCGCAACGATAACGCCGCCCCACTTGGGGCTTTTGATACCGTGCGGCGCTGACCATTCCCAGGCTCACGCTACTTCATCAGCCACCACAAACGCTGCAGCCGCAGCGTGTCGCTGATCCCGTCGGCTCGCATCTCACGATCCGCCTGCCGTAACGCATCCCCGATCCTGTCGTTGCCCCGGAGATACGCCAGGTGAGCGAGTTGTTGTTCCGCGGCATCGATCGACAACAACCACGTCGTCGGTAACGGCGTCGTGCTGTCGGGATAATCCCAAAACCGCTCCATCGCCCGACGCTTGCCCGTCCGCGGCCGGTCGCCTTCGTCGATTTGGGCAAGCCACTTGGTCTCCTGGTCGTCAAGCGTTCGCCCCATCCGCCGCAAATTGAACGCGATGCGTTCGGCCAGTGATCCGCGTTGGCTTCGCGGTGCGGCCGCCGCAAAGGTTTCGATCTGGCGTTGGGCGGGACCCCGATCGGCCATCCACCAATCATCGCTTTGATAGGCCTTGGGCAGCGAACGACGGTTGGTTTTTGAGTCCAGGATCAACGCCAGCGAGCGACTCAGGTCCAAATCACAGGCCAGCAAATCATCAATCAATTGTTGCCGCAAAGTCTCCATGGCGTCGTGATCGGTAGCCGTTTGGAAGTCGATCGTCGACGCACGCAGCGAACGACCATGAACCATTCGCCACAACGAATCGACCAAGCCACCGGCGACCCGCCGGGAACCCCGACGCGATGCCGCGAAGTCATCAACGCGATCGATCGTCTGGCCGTCTTCGGCAAACACCGCTGGTAGGCTGGGTGTGGCCAATCGTTGCCGACCATCGGGGGTTTCAAAAAAGGTGTCTTGATCGGGGCCGCGAACCAGGGCGACCAAATCCCAATAGTCCGATTGCTGGCCACGAACATGGTTCCAACCGTCGTGACATTTCAAACAACGCAAGTCGGCGTCCAGCGACACCGACGCCAGACGCAGCGTTGCGGCATGATCGGTGCGACGGCGAAGGGGATGTTTTGGATCGGCGATCCAGTTGGCAATCAATTCGTCGCCGCCAAAACCCTGGGTGAACGTTTGTTGAATCTGTCGCAAGTTGGTGCTTTGACAATCCTTGTCCGCGGCCACGTGCAAGGGTCCAAGCACCTCGCGGGCCCATCGTCTGGCAATTGCACCGGAGTTTTCGGGCCGCCGAATCCAGGCGATCAGCTCTTCCAGGTTGCTCGAATCAGGCCGCGCACCGATCTGCTGGGCGACCCGGTCGCGCCACGCTTCATCACCGATCGCCGCTGTCGGCCGAATCGAAAGGTCTTTCCAATACGCGTCGACCGTCTTGCCAATTTGCCGCGACACCAACTGGATCGATTCCGGCTGGCCGGATGAAGTTTTTTCCGGTCGCGGCTTTGTGTTGGCAGCCGCGACGCGAGCGGCCGGCGACGGTGCCGCGTGGATGGGCAGCTGGGTGGGTCTGAAATCGTCCGGCCTCGACTCACGATTCGGCGAATCGGGGGCGTCACTGGGCGAATCGGCGATGTCACTGGGCGGCTCAACCGCATTAGCATTAGCCGAGAGCCGATCCAGTTCGGGCATGTCGGGACGCGGCGGCAAGTTTTCGTAAACGCTCGAGCCGCTGCGTGGAGTCAACGGCTGGCCCGCGATGCGATCCGGGCCGACGGTGTTGTCGGGTCTAAGTGCGGCAAGGCCGACAATCAACGCGATGGCGACCGCGACCGCCATCAGCATTCGCCAAGTGGTCGGACGATTCGGCTCGCGTTCGGATGAGCGCCTGACCACGGGAGCTTCACGTGGCGGGCCGGCAGCGGGAACCTCCGTCCGCAACCGCCGCAGGATAATGTCCTTTTGGGACGGCGGTTGTCGATCGGCCAGAATTTCCTCCAGCAGGCAATCGAAACCGACATCGTCGGCGGGCGGCGGAAGTGGGGATGAATCCGAAGGCATGATGAGCTTGGTTTAACGTTGGCGAGCCTGGCTGGGCATCAATTCGCCCTGCACGCAGTCCCGCAATTTTTCCTTGGCACGCTGCATCAAGTTGCGTGCCCCATGTTCGCTGATTCCCAGCGCCTCGGCGATTTCAGCGCGACTCGAGTTTTTCGCGAATCGCATCTTCAGCGCCAATCGAGCCCGCTCGGAAACCTTTGCCAAACAGTCTCGCAAAACGTCCACCGCCAAATCACCGGCAAGGTCCTTGCCGGCCCAACGGTTCCACAATTCGTCGACCGCGCCCGCGTCGGGAGTGGTGTGCATCCGCGAATGCTTCCGATGCATTGAAATCAACAGGTTGTAGGCTGTGCGTCGCAAGTAGCTACTGGTCGCGGCGTCACTGTGTTGAACGAAGTTGTCGCGACGAAGCACCCGCAAAAAAGTCTCCTGCGTCAAATCGTCTGCCGTGGAACTGTCACAGCCCAACATCCGCAGGTATCGCCACACACCCCGTTCGTGACGCTCGATCAATTCCGCGGGAGCCAGCGGCGTATTGGTGGCCGGCACGTTCGGCGAATCCGACGCACTCGCCGAATCGGGAAACTTGGACGAATCGGAATCCCTGGGCGAACCAGGGTCCTTTGGCAGTTCACCGGCATCAACATCCGGATGACCGCCCCAATCATCATCGGCGGAAGATTCAGCGTTCAATGTTGACGTTCCCCGCCGACCGGCTCGAGCCGCGCGTCTTTGCCCAGCGTTGCCTTGAGCCACAACGGGAATGCCATCCAAGTCCGGGGAAGTCGATAGGTCGGAGCGGCTACGGGGCATGACGCGTCAAGCTGCAATGCGAAATTCGGGCGTCCAACACGCCCCTGCAGTCCAACTTAGCCTACCAAATCGCCGATCAACTTTCCGCCACCGGCGATCTTCATCGGTCGACCGTTTTTGGACGTGAAGGTTTTGTCGGTCGAAATGCCCAGCCCCTTACAGACTGTCGTCATCAAATCCTCGCTGCTGTAGGGCTCCGTTTCGACGGCCATGCCATCGCTGCTGGTCTTGCCCACGGCGATGCCGCCCCGCAGGTCGCCGCCACCAACGACGCAGGACCAAGCCCGCGCGAAGTGATCACGACCGGCATTTTGGTTGATCCGCGGGGTGCGGCCAAATTCGCCCATCCAAATCACCACGGTGTCCTCCCACATGCCGCGTTGCACCAAGTCTTCGACCAGGGCGCTGTAGGCGCGGTCCAGTTGCGGCAGCTTGGTGTCCTTGAGCGTTGGGTGGATGTTGTTGTGATTGTCCCAGCCGCCCAAGTCGACCTCGACGAACGGCACCCCGGCTTCGACCAAGCGCCGGGCCAGCAAGCAACCCTGGCCGAACCCATTGGTCCCATATCGTTCCTTGACTTCATCCGGTTCGGTCTCGACCCGAAACGCCTGCATTTGATCACTGGTCATCAGATCAAACGTCTTTCCAAGTACTTTGGCGTGTTCGGACGCGGGCGTGCCACGAGTCCGCGACATGAACCCCGATTCGATCGCCTCAAGCGCCGCCATGCGACTTTGAAGTCGCGACTTACCATCTTTCCCGCCGGCCAGGTTTCGCACCCGTCCATTGCTGCTGACCGAAAACGGAGACCAAGCCATGCCCAGAAAACCGGGACCGGTGGTACCACCGCCAATTGAAACAAACGGCGGAATCTCCAACTCCGGTCGTTGCTCGATCAATTCGTGGGCGATGACCGAACCATAACCGGGATGTTCGATATTGGGATTGGGCACATAACCGGTGTGCATGTAATACCGACCGCGATTGTGATCGGCCTCGCGGGTCGACATGCTGCGGACAATCGACAAGTGCTGCATCTGCTTGGCCAGCATCGGCAGGTGTTCGCAGATTTGCATGTCGCCGCTGGTCGAGATCGGGCGAAACGGTCCCCCGGTGGGTGCGTCGGGCTTTAAGTCCCAGATATCAATCGTGGCCGGTCCGCCGCCCATCCATAGCAAGATCGCGGATTTGCGTCGCTTGCGCATTTCGTCGGCGTTGGCCAGCACCGCACCGCCCATGGTCATCGATGCCGCCGCGGCCGCCGCGCTGCCGGACAAATGCGACATGAAATGCCGACGGCTCATGCCATCGGGGGTTCGCCCAAATGTCGGCGAAAGCCAATAGGGGAAGGACATCAAGTTGCTCCGGCAAAACGAAATAGGACGGCAAAACGAGAAGACACGGCAAAACGAGAAGACACGGTACTCGAAAAACGAGACGCGAGGGAATCAAAACATGCCAAGCTTGATCGCTCGCTGGTCAGTATTGGTCATTGCACTAATGTTGAAGGATGAATTCGTTGCTGTTCAAAATCGCCCACCACATATCTTGCAACATCTTTTCGTTGCCGTCGGTGCGATAGATCAACGCGGCAATCTTCTTTTCGCGGCTGTTGGGTTTTCTTGAAAGTCCCGCCTTGAATAGATATTCAATCTGTTCGTTGGGCCGCGGATAATCCCGCATCACGCCGCTCAGAAAACTACCCTTCTTTGTCGCGATAGCCTGCTTGGTCAAGTCGCCGTTGAACATCATCAGGGCCTGGGGGATCGAACCATCGAAGGTTGTCGCTTCGTCACCTTCGTCGGTACCAAAAGCCACAACGAACTGCTGCAACCAACGGTTCCGCTGGGCTTCCTGGTCCTCGTAGCTGCCGGTGCCCTTGGCACCCGTGGCCGTGATCATGGACTGGTACAACTGCTCGGCACTCATCTGCCGCAAGTAGAACCGCGAAAACTTGGGCGTCTCGCCGATGGTGGGATCGTCAATCTCGTTGTGTGATCCCAATTGAGCCGCCAACTGATAGGGCCGACTGAGCGTGATCCAGAACAATAATTCCTTGAGGTTGTAACTGGACAGGCGAAATTGTTTGCCCAATTGGTCGAGCAACTCCGGGTGCGTCGCAACGTTGTGCGGCCCGAGGTCATCAATGGGCCGCGTGAATCCGTAACCTAATAATTGCCCCCACATGCGATTGACAATCATCTTGTCCAGGTACTCGCTTTCCAACATCAGCTTGCCGAGCTTTTCGCGACGATTGACGTCGCTGACATAGCCGCTGATGTCGATCGAGGTGCCGTCGGTGAAAACGGGATACGCCACTTCCATGCGGCCATTGCGTTTCTCATAGAAGATCAACGCGTCGTCGGGATCACCCGCTTCGCCACCGAAGTCTTGGTCGACCAATTCGCCATAGTCGATATCACGCGTGCCTTCGACAAATCGGCGTAGCGAGCGGGTTTGCCGAAAGAAGGAATTGAATTCCCAGAACTTTTGTTGCTTCCACTGATTGAAAGGGTGATCGTGGCACTGGGTGCACTGGACCTGCTGGCCCAAAAAGATCCGCGAGGTGCTGCTGGTCGCCAACGTTCCCTTTTCTTCGTTGACCTTGTCGATCAGAAAATTGACGGCACCGTTGAAGTTTTCTTTGCCGGGCTTGGCGGCCCCGGTGGCGGTCACCAATTCGTACACCATCGTGTCGTACGGCTTGTTCCGGGCAAATGAATCACGCAAGTACTTTTGCATGCCCTCGCGACTGACCATCGAACGACGATCGTTGCCGCCGCTTTGACCAATCAGCAGATTCGTCCACACGTTGGACCAATGCCCCGCATACTCTTCGGTGTACCGATCGTCGTGCAGTAATTTTTCGACCAAGCGAACCCGCGATCCTCGTGCACGATCGCCCAAGAAGCTTTCCAATTCACTGACGGTGGGAACGCGGCCGATCAGGTCCAAATAAACGCGGCGGCACCAAGTCGCGTCATCGGCCGCCGCCGTGGGACGGATTTCGAAATCCGACCACGTTTGCGTCATCGCGTCGTTGATCAAGCGAATCGCCGGCGGGATTTCGACACTGCGGCTGTCGCTGGATCCCGGTTCCTTGGCGTCCGTCGCCGCGAGGGAAAGGCAAACGAGCGAAAACACGGCCACCAGAACGCCGCACCGTCGCCCGCGCCCTTGGGGCGGAACGGAGTCACAAATTCGAATCTGGAAATTCCTGAGCACGGCTATCAGCAATTTGAAAAGGGCGACGGGGTGGGGCATCCCCAAACAATAAATCAACGGCTTGGTCGGTGTTCTTGTACCCTGCAACGGTAAAAATCCGTCCATTCATCGGGTTCAGCAGGCCGCACCGTAATCAATGTGGCGATGCAGCCGTCGCCAGTTGGAAGTGCAACAATGCAACCTGAACGGTGGTTTTTTTAAAATTTTAACGTTGCCTCGCAGTCAGTTTAGACCCGTCGGTAGACTCGTTGATCGAAATCGCCGGACTGGCGACCAGGATCCGCCCGGACTCACTGCTTTTTTCGATTGGATTCGACGTAAAATGAGCCCCAGCCCCAGCGATTCCGCCAACACCGGCAATTCTCCCCTGTCAGGGCAAGCACCGTACGCAAACACCCCGTACCCAAACACCGATGATGCCCGGCCGCGCGACCTGGCGGGGCGGCGGGTCGGCTGGGTGGGAACCGGCGTGATGGGATCGTCCATGGCCGGGCATTTGCTGGATGCCGGCGCCCAGGTCGTGGCCATGAATCGGTCCCCGAAAAAGCTGGAATCCTTGGTCCAGCGGGGCGTCAAGGCGGTGGGCACGCCGCGGGAAGTCGCCGCCGCCAGCGAGATCGTGTTCACGATCGTCGGTTACCCGGACGATGTCCGCGAAGTGTACCTCGACCCGAACAAGGGCTTATTTGCCGCACCGGCGGCCGATCGCGTTTATGTCGACATGACAACCAGCAGCCCGACGCTGGCGGTGGAGCTGGCCGCGGCGGCCCAGCAACGTGGCGAGGCTGCTTTGGATGCCCCGGTCAGCGGCGGCGACGTCGGCGCCCGCGGTGGCACCCTTTCGATCATGGTCGGCGGCGAAGCATCGGCGTTTGATCGAGTGCTGCCATGTCTCCGGCATCTTGGCGAAACGATCGTGCTCCAGGGCGGCCCGGGGTCCGGCCAACACACCAAAATGGTCAACCAAACCCTGATCGCCGGCGGCATGGTCGCCATGTGCGAGGCGCTGGTCTACGCAAGCGCGGCCGGCTTGGATCCGGCGACGGTGCTGCAAAGCGTCCGTGGCGGCGCGGCGGGAAGTTGGTCGCTGAACAATTTGGCACCACGCATTTTACGAGACGATTATGAACCAGGCTTCTACGTTGAACACTTCCTGAAAGATATGAAGATCGCGTTGGACGAAGCCGAGCGGATGCAAATAAGCCTGCCCGGATTAGCGCTCGCCAAGCAGCTCTATCAATCGGTCATCGCGGCCGGCGGAGCTCGCCAGGGCACCCAAGCGTTGTACTTGGCCCTGAAACGTCTGAACGCCAAAACGTAAGGATCTGAGATGGCTTGGGTTTCGGGGGCCTCGCGAATCTTTCAATTTGAAGGGACTCAAGGAGCGTACGATGCCCCATCCCTCCTCCCCCACGTTTTGTTCGCTTCGTTCCGCAGCAAACAAAGCGCGGGGGAGAGGGGGCAGGAGGCTGCCTGTGTTTTGATGGAGCCCCCTCTGTGTGTTGATGGAGCCCCCTCTCCCCCAGCAATTTGATCCGAGCGACGAGGTTTAAATTGCTGAGGGTGAGGTGGGTTGGGGTGAGGCGGCAGGAGCTTCAAGCGACCGGCCTGATATCGCGCGCGGTCTTGTGCATTGATGGCACCCGTGGATTCGCTTACAGCTCGGCCAGCGGCTCACCCGTCGCACCGAA
>JBCCRW010000272.1:0-8211 GCA_039201055.1 Planctomycetota bacterium
AAAATCGGACAAAATTTTCGGGCCACGATCAACCGGCACTAAATCAACAGCCCGCTAGCGGTACGCGGCACGTAAGCCGCTGGTGCGGCGACAGCCACGCGTTGGGTCGGGACTTCGCAAATCACGGCACCTACCGGGCTTGCCGGCTAGCCGGAGCTCTGTCTACACTCCGTGATCTGTTTGGGGACGCTGGAATTCGTGGGCCCAAACTCGGCGGAATAGCTCAGTTGGTTAGAGCAGCGGAATCATAATCCGCGTGTCGGGGGTTCGAGTCCCTCTTCCGCTATTGCCACCGCTTGGCCGTCCCGCCCGTTCAAAGCACTGTGCATTCGAAACGAATGAGAACGGATTGGCCCACGGGCAGCGGTTCTTGCAGCACCCAGCGAAGCCGGAGCGAACCGGCTTCATTCAGACGCGTGTCGAATTCGGCTTCGACGGAGCACTCCTGGGAATCCTCGATCAGTTTCAGCCGTGTCGACAGGTTGTCGGCCAGCGTCACTTGCGAAACGGGCGAATCGCCAACGTTGCGAATCGATATCACGAATCGAACGGTTTCACCCGGCGCCGCGTGAACCGGATCGGCCAGTTTCAGCACCTCCAGACGGCCGGCAGCAGGATATTCGAAAACCGTGAAGCCCTCGGCCTTGCGCGTTCGTTTGACCTCCGGTGCATTGATTTGTCCGATGTCCACCTGCACCCCGGTGTCGCTGGTCCACACAACTGCCGCGTCGACATGTTGCCGCAGCGACGCGATGATGGCGTCTTCCATTTGGGAAACGGTGTCCAGGTGAATGTTCGCCAACGCGGCCAGGTTGTCGACCGTTTGCACGACTTGCTGAGTGCGGAAGACCGGCACGCCGCGGGTTCGTTCACGCATGCCGTCGATGCGTCGCGACACTTCGGCTTTTTCAATCGGCAATGCTTTGTTGATAGCCACGTTGCCTTCGACTTGAATCATGCCGCCGGCCGGTCGTCGCTTGCGAGCCAGCGATAAACCGATCGCGCGTTCGCCTTCAACGGCTCCGGTGATCTTGCGGACTGATTGAAACCGCGGCGCGTAAATGCAAACCGGGTTGCTGGCTGCGATTTCGATGTCTTTCGCTCCCGTCGTGAAGTGGGCGACGGTATCGGCAATGTCCAAATCGCCAAAGCGATCATCTTGTTGGACGATGGCCTTGGGCGGGCGGTCGCCGCCGTTGCAAATGAATTCGTTGGGATCGTTACCACCGGGATGCGGTAGTGTGGGCTGCATCGGAACGAAGGGACCGCAGCCGCCGCTATCGCCCACAGCTTCCGGGCAACTTTGACAGGCGAGCGACGGTTTGTGTCCGAGCGAGTGATTGCGTCGGAGCCGACGTGCACGCCGCCAAGCGGCCAAATGAGCCGGTTCATCACCGATATGTCCGCGAGCGATGCCGCCCGCTTCAAGTTGACCGGTACTCGCTACCGCTTCGGCACTTGTTACCGCCTCGGCCGACGGCGTTTGTTTCCACGAATCCTGTGCCGGATCGTCGTTCATCGAAAACGAGAATCCGGCCGGCTGGACGTCGCGTGTCGTCGTGTTCGCCGGCGACTCGGGCTGATGGATCGGGTACCAAGTGGGGTAGCCGAAGTAGAAGCCCGCTGCCAGTTCCGGTTGGGTCGGTGGCAGCATCGAACCAATCCGCAAGATCGCGACGGGGCGTCCCAATTGGTCGGCAAGTTGCAACGAATCCTCGCCCGGCGATGATTCGAAGGGGCGGCTGGGGCGTTTGCCCTGAGGAAGTCGGACGGCGTTTTCCTGGTCTTCCAGATAGATCACTCGCGTCACCATGCGGCCGCCCAGCGCCGCCCGCAGATCATCGTTGGACAGATCAACGCGAATGGGATACTTCAATTCCAACCCTTGGGGCGGGTAGGTTCGATCAATGATTTCGAGCGTCGGAAACAACTCGGCGCCTTCGCGACGCGGAATGTTGGTGATGCGAAAGCGATAAATGCCACCGATCACCAAGCCGACGTCCAATTGACCCTTGGCCTCGTCGAAAGAGCCGCCGACCGGCATCGCCGCCTGGACGCCGGCGGGCAAGACGACGCGTACGGGTTGGACGTATCCCGCAATGCCGGGACGTCCGTGTTGCCGTGCGGCCGAGACAAAGCCGGGCGGCATTTGCCCATTCAAAATCGAATGCGTCCCGGGAAACCGCGGACTTTGGGCTGCAGCCGGGGGCACCAGCAGGGTGAATCCGACGGCTACCGCGATCAAGATTTGTGGTATCCGCCAAGACGCTTTCGCCAGCGCCGACACCTTGTCAGACCCTCGGCCTTGAAACGATGGCTCTGCGTGAGCCGGGCGTTGAAGTAGCGAAAGTCGGTTCATGACAACAACGCCTGACGGGGGAAGCGAATCACGTTGGGTGGGAATCCGAAGACGGCGACGGGAACCCAAGGGCCACCCGTCGCCGACATGCTGTTTTCTGATGACTCGACGTGCCGCCTACGGCTGGCAGTTCGGGTCCACTTGCTGCGAAGCCTTTTGGTACAGTCCGCGAGCGGCGGGCACACCCGGGTGGATGTTCTGCTCGGTGATGCGAACGCGGCTGACCGGGTTCGGGTAGCTGTAGCCGGGTTGCATCCGCACGTTCATCTTGACCTTGTCGACCGGTCGTGGAATGTGCATCGGCGTGTGGTTTCGCATGACGTGCTTCTTCAGTCCCGCGGGGGATCCCAGTGGCACGTGCGGCGGACCGGGCAATCCGATCGGGGTGCCGGTGATGGGCATGCCGTACTGCGGCGCGGTCATGCCGGCGATCATGCCGGGCAAACCGGGCGGCGTGTTGGTGCAGCCGGGGCCACCAACCACGCTACCACCGGAACCGCACCCAACGCCACAACTGCCGCCGTTGGGGCCGCAGCCGTCGGTCATCGCCGGTGCGAACGGCGCGGGCAGTCCCGCGATGGGCGGAGCCATGTAGCCGCCCGAAGCGTAGCTACCATCTAGGCCGGCCATTTCGACGTCTTTATCACCCAAGCGAATGATGGCCAGGATGCTGCCACGACGATCGGCTTCGACAATCGGGTCGATACTCGGGTCCAAACGTGTGCTGACCAAGGTATCGATGCCCGCCAATGCCGGACCTTGAAAATCCGGATCGGGAAGATAAATCACCTTGGTGACAAAGTTGCCGGTCAAGACTTGGTCGAAGTCTTCGTCGGTGAATTGAATCGGCACACTGTTATGAGCCAGGTAGGCTCCGGTGCGAGGATTGGCATAGGCCAATTCGATGGTCGGGTACAGTTCGACACCCGGACGCGTCGGAATGTTGGTGATCTTGACGCGGTACAAACCTCCCTGCGGGAAGTTTTGACGAGCCGGAACGACCAGCGGTTCGCTGTCGAACGTGCCCGAGCCGGTCGCGTCATATTTGACCTGCATCCCGTCGGGATTGCCAAAGGTCACTTGAGCGGTCGCGGGGGCCGCCGGGACCGCCGACATGCCGCCCATCATCACGCCGCCGCCGGCGGGGATGTTGGATGGGTTGCACTGCGTGCGAAATCCAACCGGTTTGATGTTGCCATCGGCACCTTCATTGGATGCCTGAGTGCCCATCATGGGGGCACCCATCATCGGGTCCTGCGGACCCAGCGGGACCGATTGCATCGGTCCGGTTGCCGGTCCGATCGGCATCCCCGGGCCTGCTGGCGCGCCGCCGAACATCGGACCACTCATCATCCCCGGTGCGACGGCGGGTGGGCCGAGCACTCCGGGGCCGGGGCCTCCGACGCCCGGACCGGGCTGCATCATGCGTTGTTCGGGCGGCATGTTATGACGAACCGGCGCACACCCGGTCGCGACTACCGCGGCGGTCGCCAATAGCGACAGGCGTTTGACCATTTTTTTCATTTCGATTCCTACGACGTTCGAATCCCTATGTCCTTGGGTGTGGCTATCGCGTTACCCTGCGGCTGGGATTGCTTATCGGCAACCGTAAGCCGGGCACTATCGGCTAAATCGCTAGGTTTGGAAAAATCGGAACAGATGGCAGGACGCCTACGAGCCCAGGGAGTGACGTTTTTCCGCCTCGTGTCAGGCTCGACCCGAACACTGTTGTCGCTTGCTTGCTTGCTGTTTTTTCAGGCATCCGGCGATGCTCAGGAGCCCAATTCGGCGACGCCCAGCCCGCACGAGTGGTTGGAAGAGGTGATGGCCCGAATCGTTTTGGGGCCCGCCGCGGACGCCAAATTGCGACAAACCGTTCGCGCCGAAGGCCGCGAATTCATTGGCGTCGGCAGCTTCATTTCCGGCGGCGAAAATTCCGGCCAATTTCGCATGCAGGTCACGCTGCACGATGGCCAGGGAAAACACACGCTGTCGCAAATCAGTGATGGGCGTTTGGCATGGACTCGCACCGCCATCGGCGAATCGGTGGTCGTCCGCCGCGTTGACGTTTCACGTGTCCAGCAGCTGCTTGGCCGAACCCAAAAAACACCAGGGACGGCCGCCGATGATACACTCATTGTCACGCCGGCGCGGCGGATTGGTGGGGTGGTCGAATTGCTTGACGAAGTCATTCGTCACTACGATTTGCGCTTGCGTGGTGGACGATTGAATGGCCGCAAAGTCTTTGTGGCTTCGGGAACGCTAAAGACCGAAATTCGGGAATCGTGGCTGGAAATTTCCGGCGGCACGATGCCTTCGTTGCAACCCACGTCGGTCAACGTGATCGTCGCGGCCCAGGACGATCCCGCGACCCACTTTGGCCTCGGCTGGCCCATTCGGATCGAGTACTTCGGCGATGGCGGCAGCGATGACCCGAGCGTCAAAGGACGCACGCCCGAAGCGCCGCTGATCTCGATGATCGAATTGCATTCGATCCGCAAGCGAGACCAAGTCGACGCGGAGGATTTTCGGTATCAAAACCGCGAGGGCGACGTCGATTTTTTGAATGACACGCCGCGTTACTTGAAACGTTACGGAGGCTTACGTTAACACGCGGATCTGCGCCAGAAGCCGGACATCGCCAGTGCTTCCGTGTTCTGGCGAACAATATCTACCCCGATCCTAAGTTGAACGAAGATACTAGCCGTCGCCCTTGCCAATCGTTCGCAACAAAAAGTCCTCGTACTTGCGCATGCGGGCCAAACGTTTAACGTCGCCGCCCAAGCCATGGCCGCCGGTGGGGTCCAAAAACAATTCGACCTGCGTTTCCTTGCCCGCCTTCAGCAACGCGCGATACACGGCGATTGTGTCTTGAAACAACACGTTGAAGTCTTCCATGCCATGAATCAAAAGCAGTTGACCCTCTAGGTTTTTTGCGAGCGGAATCAATGAGTATTTTTCCTGGTCCGGCTTGCCCGTTCGTGATGGACCGACCGTGCCCGTTGTGTACCACGAATTATAATTTTCCCATTGCGTCGGGCCCGCTCCCGCCATGCCGACCTGAAAAACGTCGGGCTCGGTATACAAGCACATTTGCGTTTGGAACCCACCAAAGCTCCAGCCATAAATCGCGACGCGCTGGTCATCAATGTTGAAGTTTTCGGTCATGAATTTAACGCCATCGACCAAATCCTCCACCTGTGGCTTGCCGACCTGTTCGTAGTTGGACTTTTCGAACAGCCCGCCGTATCCGGATTGGCCGCGTGGGTCGACGACGATGGTGACGTACCCATGTTTCCGAGCCATGTACATTTGAAAGAAATAAGCGTCCGAGCTGTAGCTGCCATCATTGACACTGTGACGGCTGCCCAACGGGCCGCCGTAAACGTAGATCAGCAGCGGATGCTTTTTCGATTTCTTCCAGTTGTCCGGTTTGAACATCATGCCGGAGATCGTGTGCCCGTGCCGATTTTTGTAATCAAAGAATTCGGGTTCCACCTGGGTCAAGGCTTTGGCCTGTTCCGGGTGCGAATCGGTTACCTCCGTGACGCGGCCCTTTTCGTTTTGGGCAATCAGCTCGGTTAATTCACCGTAGCGAACAAAGTTGCTGATCATCCGCTTACCGTCGTTGCTGATCGCGACGCTCGAGAACGTTCCTTCTTGCTGATTGAGTCGTTCCAGTTCGCCCGATTCCAAATCCAATACGTAAACCATTCGCCGCGCGGGTGATTCCTTGGTGGCGGTCACAAACAGCTGCTTGTGATCATCGGAAAAGCGGATTGGGTAAACTTCGAACTGACCGCTGGTCAGCTGCTGGACGCTTTGGTAGAGCGGATCGAGTTGGTGGACGTGGCGAAAGCCGCTTTGTTCGCTGATGAAAACAATGCTTTGATTGTCGCCGGCAAAACCGGGAGCCACCATGGAGGGCGTGTTGGGGCCGCCATAGTGTTTGAATTGATACACGGTTTTGGCTTCAAGTTTCAGCAACTCCGGTGCGAATGTGGATCCCCCGTTGGGGCCTCGACGTCCGGGCGTTCGATCTTCTTTGTCCTTGTCTTTCGCTTCGGACATTTTTTTGGCGAACTCTTTGCGACGTTCCTTCTTGGCTTTTTTCGTTGCCTCAGAAATGGCGTCTTCGTCCGGCCACTGGGCCAAACGAATTTGGACTTCGGAGTTTTCCTGGTCGAAAAAGCAAAACGTGACCTTGTTGTTATCCAGCGACCATTCGGGACTGCTGATGATGTCGCGCGGCTGGTCGATGGTGGCTTCAAAAATTTGAATCAGCGGAGCGTCTTCGGTATCAGCGACATCAAATTCGAACAGATAAACCTTGACCGTTTGCGGCTTGACTTCATCGTCAGACACCGTTCGTGACACCTTGTCCGATTTGGCAAATCGGTCGCGGTAGCGAATCACGTCGACGGTTCGCGAACCGGAACGCTCGCCACTGCGGCTGATCAAAGCCATGCGTTTGCCGTCGCGACTGAGCGAGTAGCTGCTGAGTCGTTCGCCCGAGGGGAGCCGCGGATTGAGTTGTTGGACAAGGTGTTCGCCAAATTTGAAGCGCAGGACGGCATCGCCACGACGAAGCGTGTATCCCGAACCATCGGGCAGAAACCGAACGCTCGAATCCCGCTCGTCGGTTTTCGTCAAACGCGTCAGCGTGGGTTTGGCGATGTCCTCAATAAAGTAAACGTCACCTTCGGAAACCAACAGCAATTGGTTTTCGCTCGGGTGCCAGCGGAACGACGAAATGCCGGAGTACACGGGGGCGTATTCGTCGTCGGCATCCTTGTCGCCGACATGCATGTAGATGTCGCGTTGGGCCTGTTTGTCGTCTTCGTCTTTGTCGTCGCCGTCGTCTTTGTTTTCCTCTTCGTCGCCGTTGTCTTCAGCGTCGCCATCGTTGGTTGTTTTGTCGTCTTGGTCTGCCTTCTTTTTGGACGAATGTTTTTCCAGGCGATCTTCGATGACAATGCGGGCAGAGCGTTGGAATTTCGACATGACATCCAAGTCGGTGACCCGCTGCGTCTTGCCGCTTTTGAAATCGTAGATCCACAGGTCGTTTCCGTGCCGGCGTTCGGCGTAGGGTCGATACAGGTAGGCGGCATAGCGGCCGTCGCTGGAAAATTCGGGACTTCTCGCTGAGGGCCCGAAGAGACTTTTCTCGGGGAACAGGTCTTTGAGTTTTAGATCGTCGCCCGAGACGGGTTCTGCGGCGACAGAAGGATTTGAGGTCAGAGGGAGAAGAAGCGGGAACGCGAGGGTGAGAAGAACGACAATGCGGCTCATCAGAACTCGTTTGAAGGAGAGCGTTTGTTGGATTGAGTGCGCAGTTTAGTCGGTTCTGTCAAAACGTCTTGCGCGGTAGCGACCGATTTGGATTCGTAGTACCCGTGGATTCGCTTGAGGCTCGGCCAGCGGCTCAATTGTCGGAGCTTGCACGGGTGAACCGTGACTGGAGCGACAGCGACGGACCGGGTACCGCGCGCGGTCTTGTGGATTCGTGGTACCCGTGGATTCGCTTACAGCTCGGCCAGCGGCTCAGTTGTCGGAGCTTGCACGGGTGAGCCGTGATTGGAGCGACAGCGACGGGCCGGGTATCGCGCGCGGTCCTGCGGATTCGTGGTACCCGTGGAATCGCTTTAGGCTCGGCCAGCGGCTCAGTTGTTGGACCTTGCACGGGTGAGCCGTGACTGGAGCTTCAAGCGACGGGCCGCGTACCGCGCGCGGTCCTGCGGATTCTCGGTACCCGTGGATTCGCTTACAGATATCGGACTGGCTAAGAGTTGGGGAGGTTGGTAGGGGTAGGGGTTTATGGAGGTTCTCGCGGGGTGCATGTAACCGGTGGG
>JBCCRW010000273.1:0-8198 GCA_039201055.1 Planctomycetota bacterium
GGCCTGGATCGTCGCAGTTATGTCATGGTCATCGGTGGTGGCGCCGTCCTGGACGCGGCCGGATTTTCGGCGGCACTGGCGCATCGCGGCATCCGGCTGGTGCGACTACCCACGACCACACTGGCCCAAGCCGATTCGGGTGTCGGAGTCAAAAACGCGATCAATTATTTCGGCAAAAAGAATTGGCTCGGCACCTTCGCCGTCCCCTGGGCGGTGATCAACGATTTGAGTTTGCTGGACAGTTTGCCGGATCGCGAGTTTCGCTGCGGGTTTTCCGAGGCCGTCAAAGTTTCGCTATTAAAAAGCAAGGACGACTTCGACTTCCTGTGCCAACAAGCCGCCGCGATTCGTGACCGCGATCCCGAAATCTCATTCGATGCCATCGAGCGTTCTTGTGTCTGGCATCTGCGTCATATCACCGAAGGTGGCGACCCCTTCGAGACGCTCGAGGCGCGGCCGCTGGATTTCGGCCACTGGTCGGCACACCGGCTGGAGGCAATGACGAAGTATCAAATTCGTCACGGTGAAGCCGTTGGTATCGGTGTGGTTTTGGACAGCCTGTATTCATCGATGAAACACGGTTTGGAACCGGAGAGTGCGATCCGTGTTGCCCGTTGCATGCAAGACCTCGGTTTGCCCCTGTGGGATGCCGCGCTCGAGCGGGTCGACGACTTGGTTTCGGGTTTGGAAGAATTCCGGCAACATCTGGGCGGCCGCTTGACGGTCACGATGCTGGAAGGCATCGGCCGGCCCATCAACGTGCATGAAGTCGACCTAAAAGTCATGCGAAACGCTTTGGATCAACTCCACGATCTATCCGCGAACCAATAGCCTGCCCGAACCTGGGATTTCACCCGCGGACCTTGACGACAAGCACAGCGGATCTTTTTGAATCTCTCCCTTGACCCGGTGGTCGAATCCGCTCGATTTCCCATGAATTCCTCACGCTTTGCTATCCTCTAAGCCCCAGCGAACCGATTTGTAATTTCAGCTTCGAAAGGACAACCGATGGCTTCTTCGCCCCCGCCCGACTCTTCCGAACCTCGCGGTGCGGACGACTCGCTGCGGCGAATCGCCGATGGTGACTCGCAGGCTCGCGAAGATCTGTACGCGATTCTTTTGAAGCATCTGCAATCGATCGTCCGGAGTGAACTGCGTGGCAACACGCTTTCGCCGGTGCTTCGGCCCTCCGATGTCGTCCAACAGGCGTGCGTGCGGATGGGCGTCGATCGTCTGAAGGTTTCGCCGCGTGATGATCGCGAGTTGTACATCGCCGCCACCCGGGCGGTCCGCTGGGTCTTGCTGGATCACGCCCGCCGCGACAAATCCAAGCGCGAAACCACCCCCGGCGACGAGGTGCTCGAGCACTCGCTGCAGACCTTTCAAAGCGCGGCGGGCACCCCGCTCGATGCACTCGGCGAGGCGCTCGATGAACTGCGACGAAACCATCTGCGGGTGGCCGAGGTGGTTGAGGGGAAATTTTTCGGCGATTTGACGCATTCTGAACTGGCTGAACGTTTGCAGTTGTCCGTCGGCACCGTCAAACGCGATTGGCAATTCGGTCGAGCCTTTTTGCACGACTACTTACGCAGCCAGCAGGCCATCTAAATTTTCGCTTCCGATGCGCCCTCACGCCGCCCCACTGCGTCTTGAAGCATAAAGGCGATTTCCGCACCGCCCAGCCCTGCCCGCGAACCCTCTCTCGGACTGGAATTCATGCAAACATCCGCTGCCCCGACGGCACCCGATCCGGCTCAAGTCGAAGCAACCTTCCATCGTCTGGCCGCGCTGTCTCCCGCCGAACAATCGTCGTTGCTGGCGTCGATGGACCCCTTGCTCGCCGAGATCGTCCGGCGGCTTCTGGATTCCGATCGCGCGCTGCGGGAAAGTCGGGACGATTCGCTTTTCGTGACCCCGCTCGAATCCAGCGTTGATGCGGACACCGGCGTCGCCGGGCCGCAGTTGGCCGAAACGGAGACGGCTCCCGGCGGCATCGACATCACCCAAGCGTCGTCTCGTCGGGTCCCCGCCGAAGATTCCTCCGCGACGCAACCCGCGATGATTGGCGATTATCGCGTGCTCAATTTGATCGCCGAAGGCGGCCAGGGTGCGGTGTATCGCGCCGACCACCCGACACTGCACCGGCAAGTCGTGATCAAGATCGCCAAGCATCAATTGAACGCCGATGCCCAAGCGGCACTCGTCGCCGAGGGTCGGACGCTCGCCACGCTCGACCATCCGAATTTGGCCAAGGTTCACGATTTGCGATTTCAGGACGGTCGGCCCTATTTGGTGATGGAACACATCGACGGCCGTAGTTTGGCAAACGGCTTGCGTTCGAGCGCCTACACGCCCGAGGCCGCCGCGAAACTGGTCGTCAAGATTGCCCGCGGCATTCATCACGCTCACAGTCACGGGGTCATTCACAAAGATCTCAAACCCGCCAACGTCGTCATCCGGTCGACCGATGGCGAACCCAAGGTCATCGATTTTGGCTTGGCTCAAGCGCGAACGGTGTACGCCGAGGACGCGATCAACGATTCGGTCGGTGGCACGATTGCCTACATGGCCCCCGAACAGGCCCGGTTGTACATGACCGCGACGGGACAAATTCGACCGGCGGATGACGAATCGATGGAACTGGACGCGCGAGTCGACGTGTTTGCTCTGGGGGCGATCCTGTTCCACCTGCTAACCGGTGAACCACCCTACGATGGACGCTCGCGGCGCAACCGATTGCAAATGGCGGCCGAAGCCGAGTTTGACGCGGCAAAGCTGGACGGTGCACCGGAGTCGCTAAAGAAGATTTGCCTGAGGGCAATGGCCATCGATCGCGACGACCGATTTGCCGAAGCGAACGAATTGGCTGACGCACTGGAAAGCTGGAATCGCCAACCCGTTACCAAATCGCCGGCGATCACGTCTTATTGGCCGTTAATGGCGGGCGCGTTCGTCTTGATCGTTCTTTCGATCGCGGCATTGAGCCAGTTCGGCAGCGGAGACGCAACGCCGTCGTTGGATAAGCCTGTTCGTGATGCGGTGGTGAAGCAAACCCCCGATTCAAACGACGTCGATCCGATGGTCGAGTCGGATGATTTTTGCGGCGGGAAAGTGGTCGAGCCCTGGTTGCCTACCATGACGCTGACGCACTTCCACCGCGTCGACGATCAAGACATCGCTGGGGAGTTGTTCCGAAACGGCCCGGTCACGGAAGGCGACGCGTTGCAGATCCGCGGGTCATTTACCGAATCCTGGTTTGTCCAATTGGTCGCCGTCAATCCTGATGGCGTTGTTCAGGTATGCGTCCCGGAATTCGAATCTGAATCGCCATCCGAAGCCGTGAAATCTTTCAACTACCCGAAGTCGGGCGGATTCGGGTTCACGGATGGAGCCGGTCAACAAACCTTTGTGTTGCGTTATTCATCTAAGCCATTGCCGCCGCTGTCAGCGCTAGAGTCTGACCTTGGCCGCCTCGCCGACAGCTTTACATCGGCGAGCGGTCGATGGCGATGGGTCGAAGGCCGGTCGAGTCCGATCATCACTGAAAGGCTTCGCGGCGGCCCTCGACCGCTTGGAGACACTCCATTCTTCAAAGCCATGAACACCCTCGACGAATCCACCGGTCCGGCGATCCGTCACACCGCCATCTCCTTTCCAATCGAACCGGTTGAAGAGCCTTGATTCGGCTCGTTCCTTAACACCGGACGCGTCACCATTTGCGTATGCGGTAACACCAGTCCAGATCATAAACGGGACGCCTGTTCGGCAAATACGCGGTCTGCAAGCAACCCGCGTAAACTCCTTCGAAGCACCGCGAATCGACGCTACGGAAAAAATCCACAAACCGGCGCGAAGCCGCGTTGCGATTTGCATAACCTGGGGGTTATCAAATAGCTCGTTCGGGAGAGCCGATAGGCCATCCGATCACGAACACGAAGTAAATCCTTGCCAACAACACCTCGCCATCTTCAACCCGTCCTCGACCCAATGAATCTGGCAAAAAACGTCCCGCTCCTCGGGTGCATCCTGTGGCTCTGTATCAGCCCTCTCCAAGCCGATCCGCCAACGAATCCAAAGAATCCCAATCGCGACGCGATTCTTGCGGAGCGTGATGCGTTGACCCAAGCCGCCATGAAGGACCGGCGAGTCGGCGATTTCGATTCCGCCCAAGACAAACTCCAAAAAGTCTACGAATTCGAAAGATCAGTCTTTGGCGACGCCCATGAAGAACTTCTTGGGACACTCGACTTGCAAGCCCAAGTTGCCGAGTCAGCCGGTAACCTCGATGCGGTCATCAAGCACCGGCGAGCGGCCCAAAAAATCGGGCAAGTAATATACGCCCCAGATGACTACCAGCTGACCGATCTATCGCTCGCGCTGCAAGACGCGATCGACAGCCAGCAACGTTCGCCCGAGGAGCGAGAACAACTGGTCGAGGCCAACCGACAGGGCGCAAAGATGGTGGCTGCATATCGTGAAGGCAACTTCGCCGAGGCGATCGGCATCGCAGAGCGCATCAAGGGCATCAAAAAAATGGTGCTCGGTCGCGAGCATCCCGAATACGCCATTTTCCTAAACAATATGGCAATTCTGCATGGGTCAATGGGCGACTACGCCAAGGCCGAATCGTTGCACGTTAAATCCAATGCGATAATTAAGAAGGAACTCGGTCGTGAGCATCCCGAGTACGCCGCCGGACTGAATAACTTGGCGGGTTTATATGACGCGAAGGGAGAGTACGCCCAGGCCGAACCGCTTCTCCTCGAAGCCAAAGCGATCGTCGAAAAAGTCTTTGGTTGCGAGCATCCTGACTACGCAAACAGTCTGAACAACTTAGGTGGGTTGTATTCCTCGATGGGCGCTTACTCACGGGCCGAACCGCTATACCTCGAAGCCAAGGCGATCGTGGAAAAGGTGATTGGTCGCGAGTATCCCGAATACGCCATATGCGTTAGCAACTTAGCGTTTACTTATCAAGCGATGGGAGATTATGGCCAAGCCGAATCGCTGTACCTTGAGGCCAAAGCGGTAGAGGAAAAGGTGCTCGGTCGCGAGCATCCAAACTACGCCGATACCTTAAACAACTTGGCGGGACTGTACTCTTCGATGGGTGAGGTTGCCCGCGCTGAAACGCTGTACCTGCAAGCCAGAGCGATATTGAAAAAAGTGCTCGGCTGCGAGCATCGGTCGTACGCCAATAGCATTAGCAGCTTAGCTCGTTTGTACCGGTCGATGAGTGAATTCGCTCGGGCGAAATCGCTGCAGCTGGAAGCCAAAGCAATTAGGAAAAAGCTGCTCGGTTGCGAGCACCCCGAGTACGCGGACAGCCTGAACAACTTGGCGAGGTTGCACGACGCAACAGGCGACCACGCAGAGGCTGAGTCGCTGTATCTCGAAGCCAAAGCGATCGTGGAAAAAGTGCATGGTCGCGAGCACCCTTTCTACGCCACCTGTCTAAACAACCTGGCGGGAGTGTATGATTCAACAGGCAAATACTCCCAAGCCGAATCGCTGTATCTTGAAGCGAAATCGATTCAGGAAAAGGTGCTCGGTCGCGAGCATCCGTCCTACGCGAGCAGCTTAAACAATTTGGCGATGCTCTACTCCTCTAAGGAAGAGTACGCCCGCGCGAAAGCCCTATTTCTCGAAGCCAAGTCGATCCGGGAAAAAGTCCTCGGCAGCCGGCATCCCGATTACGCTGTCAGCCTTAACAACTTGGCGGGGCTCTGCGGTTCGATGTGTGACTACGCCAGGGCCGAAGCACTGGCGATCGAGGCGGTGAGGCGGACGCTCGACTACGTTGACGCGACCTCGGCGACGCTGCCGCAGTCGCGGCAATCCTCGCTCGGCCGATCGGTTCGGTATCAGCTGGATAACCTTGTAAGTCTGGTCGTTAAAGCGCAGCTGGAACCGGACGCGGCGATCCGGCTGGCGGCTCGGTGGAAGGGCTCGATGCTGCTGAGGGCCCGAGCTCGTCGCTTGTTGTCAGGTGATCCGGCGGTTGCCGATTCTTTTAAACAACTGCGATCGGTCTCGGCACGGTATGCACGACTCATAAGGAAGCCGCCGGAGTCCAGCGAGGATCACGTGGCCCGGCGGGATGAACTGGAGCGTTTCAGCGAAGAGATTGAAACACTCGAGAAGCAGATCGTCGCTAAAAGCAATGTCGCGGCAGCCGTGTTCGATCCGCCGACGCTTGAAGCGATTCTTGAATCGATTCCCATCGGTGCGGTGCTGGTTGATTTCTTGGATTACGTGAAAGACAAGGAAGATCGTTCGCTGGCTGCGTCGATCATCGCCTCTCACGGCCCATTGAAACTGCTGGATCTGGGGTCGTCGAAGGCAATCGCCGAATTGGTAGACCGGTGGCGAACGTCGTTCGGTGAAGGCAACGATGCGAAGGAGGCAGGCCGGGAACTTCGAAAGCTGGTTTGGCAGCCGATCGAACAAGCGATCGGTGACGCGGAGTTGGTACTGGTTTCGCCAGACGGTCCGATCGGTCGAATGCCGCTGTCGGCCCTTCCGGGCAAGCGACCAGGAACGTATTTGATCGAAGAACGCAGCTTCGTTCGCATCCCCGTGCCGGGGTTATTGCCGCAATTGTTGAAACCGTCCGATAAGGATGCTGACCAGCCGTACGACTTACTGCTGATGGGCGATGTTGATTACGACGCGGGGTCTGAAGACGACTCTCGGCCGAAGCGGAACGACGGAATGATGTTGGCTTCGACCCGAGCGGCCAGTGGCGAGTCGATTGAATGGGGCTCTCTGAAGGGGGCGGCGATCGAGATGGACGAGATCGATCAGTTGTACAGCCGACTTCGCGGCAGCAACAAAGCGTCCATCGTTCGGATGCGAGGCGGTCAAGCGACCGAAGCCCGATTCGAGGAACTGGCCCCGAAGAGTCGTCAACTTCACCTGGCCACCCACGGATTCTTCGCGGACCCTTCGCGAATGTCGATCAGGAACTCGGGCGGCGATCGCGAAGCGATGCAACGCTTCACCGGCGGCGGTTCCGCCGCCAGCACCGTTGTCGGATATCGGCCGGGGCTTTTGTCCGGTTTGGTGATGGCTGGTGCCAACGTGCCGCCGGAATCGATCGAGGACGAAGACGGAATCCTAACGGCCGAGGAGATCGCGTATTTGCCGATGGGCGACGTGGAGTTGGCCGTGCTGTCGGCCTGTGAGACGGGCCTCGGCGCGAGCGCCGGCGGCGAAGGCATCACGGGTATCCAACGAGCGTTCCAGGTTTCAGGCGTGGACACGACGGTCGCCAGTTTGTGGAAGGTCGACGACGACGCGACGCGGAAGCTGATGAAACGCTTCTATGAGAACCGCGAGGAAAAGAAGTTCAGCGCGATCAAATCACTGCGTCAGGCCCAGCTGTGGATGCTAGACCAAACGCCCGCGACCTCAGACGCACCCGATACTAAGTCCAAAACCGACCGCGGCCCCGTCCGCCCGGTCAATCCGGTCGCACGCGTCCGATCGGACCGAACCCCACCACGCTACTGGGCCGCCTTCACCCTCAGCGGCGATTGGCGGTGAGCCAACGACGAGCCGTTACCTGACCACCCTCCAATTGCAATAGACTATAGAAAACGAAATGGCTCACCCAAGCGAGTTGCCCAGTGACTCGAGCAAGGAACACAAATCATGGCGAACTTGACTTCGATTCAACACGGCGATGTCTTGGTCGTCGGATTTACAGAAAGCAAAATCATCGACACCTTGCGGATCAGGCAGACTGGGAAAGAACTGCACGAATCGATTCCTCAGGCAGTTTGCAAGAAGTTGCTAGTCAACTTTCGCGGGGTTTCGCTGATGTCCTCCGAGATGCTTCAACAGTTGATCAACTTGAGGGTGTCCTGTCTTAATCAGGGCGTGGATTTAAAGCTTTGCGAGCTATCGCCCAACTTGATGACGATCTTTCGGACCACCACACTGGATAGCAACTTCGATATCCATCGCGACGAGGAGAAGGCCGTCGCGAGTTTCAGCAGGAAATGATTATTCGGTTGATTAAGGGGAACGGGCAGAGACTATTCTGGTTATTGCATCGGAGTCGTGGCAGCGAGTGACTGCGAAGTCCGCCGAGAGCGAAATTCGATGCGTTGGGGTGGTGACGCTTCGTTGTGTCGTGCCTGTCTCCGGTGCAAATCGCGGTCGCTTCCCCCCTCACCCCAACCCTCTCCCCC
>JBCCRW010000274.1:0-8150 GCA_039201055.1 Planctomycetota bacterium
CGCTTAACCGTGGCCGAAAGGCGGATCGAAAAGGCCCGACGTGTAATCTGCCGCTACGCAGCGGCAAAGGTTGGTTGTATGAAGGTGGTATTCGTGTGCCGGCGATCATCCGGTTGCCAAAATCCATTCGTGAGCGCTTGCCCGAGCGGGATGAGCCACGGCAAGCGGTGCCCTCGGAGGAAGGACCGGCTCAGGAAGGACCGGCTCAGGATGGACCGGCGGTTGTTGGATCGGGGCAGGGCAGGGCAGAACCAAAAGGCGGGGTGATCGAAAAAGGCGGGGTGTTCGAAAACGGCGGGGTGATCGATACCCCGATCAACAGTTTTGATTGGATGCCCACCCTATTGGCCGCGTGCGGGATCAAGATGGATATCGCGAACTTGGACGGCGTTGATATCTTTCAATTGCAAAGTGCAAAGGGCGTCCAAAATGCAAACGGGCCCCAAAATGCAAACAGGCACACGTCCGGGACTCGCAACTTGTATTGGCACTATCCGCACTATCACGGTTCGGCCTGGCGACCGGGCGGAGCGATCCGCACGGATCGGTACAAGTTGATTGAATTCTTTGAAGACGATCGTGTCGAGTTGTATGATCTGAAAGCGGATCCGGGTGAGACGAATGATTTGTCGGCCAAACGTCCCGAGATTGCGGCGGTGCTGCGAAGTGAATTGTCCCAGTGGCGGGCTCGGTCCGGCGCCGTCATGCCAACATTGCGCTGAGTCATTCGATGAAGCTTGAGCCCCGTTCCTGGTGTCCACTTTTTGCCCGCGAGAAGGTAGCCGTTGTTCGCCAGAACACGGAGTCGCCGGGATCTGGGAACGCGTGATCCCAATCGCTAAATCGATGCCGAAGGCATCACAGCAATTAGCCGGTGGTAAGTTTGGCGAGCCCCAGGCGAGTCAAACGCCACCTCCGGAAATCGGCGGCCCAAAAACCAACGCCCGCGAATTCGGCGGCTTCGCCGCCGAAATCGCGGGCGCCACCCGAGGGCGAGCGTCACGGTTTCCGGAGGTGGCACGAACGCTCGCCGGGGCTCGGTTCGCTTACCACCGGCTAATTGCTTTGACCGCTCCGCGGTCGATTCATACTTAGGCATTCCGCCCCGGCGATGTGTTACAGAATCCGACACCTACCTTCGGAACTTTTCGCCATTCCGGCTACGAAACTCCGGCTTCTGGCGAAGACCGGCTACCTGAGTTTTTTTCGCGATGCAGATCCCGTCGTGATTCGGGGCAACCGGGCCGGCTTCGCAGCGGCTAAACTACGCAACGCCCGTTTGTTTTCTCCCCGCCCGCCGTTTCGCCAGTCCGCCCCGCCTCATGCGTCGCTTCATCTTTCCGCTTGCTGCCATTCTTGTCTTGCCGTTGACCTTGGCTTTGAGGAAGACCGAGCCGGCGGGTGTCCAGCTTCGCAAATCGGCCGGCGCGTTCTTGGATACCCTGAACGATGAACAACGCCGCGACGTGCTGTTTGAATACGCGGCGAAGGAACGAACCGCTTGGCACTTCATTCCCAAGGACGATCGCAAAGGTATGCCGCTGAGCAAAATGGATGATGCCCAGCGTGCCGCGGCATTGCGTTTGGTTCGAGCGGGGCTGAGCCAGATCGGTTATGAAAAGACGCGTCGCGTGCGATTGGCCGAAGCCATTGTGGCCAAGCTGGAGGGAAAGGGCCGTCGGTGGCCACGCGATCCCGAACTCTACTACGTCACCCTGTTCGGCAAACCCACCGACGATGCGAGCCAGGAGCCGTGGGCACTGAGCTTCGAGGGACATCATATTTCCCTGAACTTTGTCATTCGCGGTGACCAGGTTGTCGACAGCACGCCGCAGTTTTTTGGAGCCCATCCGGCCCGGATTCCCAAGGGTTACGACGGCAATTGGGCGTGGGGGGACCGTGTGTTGCCCGAGGAAGAGGACCTCGGGTTCAAATTGATTGGGTCGATGGGAAGCAGCGATCGCAAGCTGGCGATCTTTGCCGAAAAGGCGCCGAAGGAAGTGCGTTTTGCCGGTGACGCCCAGGCGGCCGTTGATGCCGAAGCGGTGGGCATCGCTTGGGGCGAACTGAATCGCGATCAACAGGAGACGCTCAAGCAACTGGTTTTGACGTACACCGATGTCGCCGCACCGGAGGTGGCGAAGGCCCGCCGCAAGCGAATCGAGCAGGATGGTTGGGAAACGCTGCACTTCGGCTGGGCCGGCGCGGTGGAACCGGGAACGGGTCACTATTACCGCATCCGGGCCCCCAGTTTTTTGATCGAGTTAGTCAATACTCAGCCCGACGCGATGGGCAATCCAGCCAACCACATGCACTGTTTCTTTCGCGATCTAACCGGCGATTTTGATCTGCCGCCGGCAGAACCGAGCGCTCAATAGCTCGAAATTTGCCGTAGCCGTCGTTCGCCAGAACACGGACGCGTGAACGCTGCCGTAGCCGCTGTTCGCCAGAACACGGACTTCCCCCCGGATTTTCCGGCTTCTGGCGAAGGCCGGCTACGGAATTCCGGCTTCTGGCGAAGGCCGGCTACGGGCTCGGAATTCCGGCTTCTGCCGAAGGCCGGCTACGGGCTCGGAATTCCGGCTCCAATTCGACAGCCCGCAATACTGGGCGGCGTCCCTTTGGGTGACGCCACGCGGTCGTTGCTGCCCCAAAACCACTCGCCGAATCCAAGTGCCGTGCTCTCGCTGCTGAAACACCTCGCCAAACGCTGGTCCGATTGGGTCGGCGATCATGAAACCGAAGTCGCGATCCGGCGGCATTTGAGCGACAACGGCTACTTTGGCAAAACGGCAAAAATCCAAAACTACCGTTTGGTGGCCGTCCAACGCCCCGGCTGGGTCCAGGTGTATCAGTTTGACGTGCGGGCGCGGGTGCGACCGGAGAATGCGTCCGAGGACGATGTCGGTCCGGATACGGCGGTGTACGAGGAACGTTTCGGCCTGGTCAAGGCGGACACACGCGGTTCGAAATTGCGGATTCGGACCTTTGACGATCGACAACCCCGCGAAGAATTGCTGGATGAATGGGCCGAGGACCTGCTGCGTTTGCGTCGTCGAAGATAGGACGTTTCCGACAAACCGTCCTCGACCACGAAGTGCTACCGGACCCGAAAAAAGCGACAATCGGTTCCGCCGGGTCGGATGCCAATCGTGATCGGTTTGATGCAGCGCGGGCAGTGCCCGGCATAGGCCAAGCCGTCGGCTCGCTTGTAAATTCGCCCGTAAACGCCACAGCATTCAAATTGGATGCCCAAATACGCCCCACGCGCCTCGGCGGTGCTGCCGGCGTCGGATCGGTCGGCGGCGGGTTGGGAATCTGCCGGCTGGATTTCGCTTCGCTGGATTTCGCTTCGCTGGGTTTCGCTTCGCTGGGTTTCCATCGAATGCGGATCCGACGCGATGTCCAGCCGATGACCAGCGGTGGTTGTCGGGCTTGGGCGTCCTGATGTCTGGCGTCGCGTGATTCGTGGCGGCGTGTCCATGCCGGTCACCTGGGTTGCATGCAAATGCGTGTCCATCATTCGGCTTTGCCCATACAAAATGGTTCGGTCGCGTGGCGACGTCGCTTGCGGTGACTTGCCGCGATGCAAACAATCTGGCTCGCTTCGCCCACAAAGCTTCCCAGGGAACCCGATTCGCTCATGTCCAGCGCCAAGCCAGAGTCCGAGAACGCCGATCAAACTGACCCGCGAGTCGCCCGCCGCGAGAAATTGCAGGCGATTCGCGAGCGGGGCATCGATCCCTTTGGCCAGCGTTTCGACGATCGCGACTGGGTCGGCGATTGTCGCAAACGGATTGGCGAAATCCGCTTCACCAAGGCCGACGGAAACTCCATCGAATTGCCCGACGTGGAATCCGATGACGTCGATTACCGGCAATGGAAATCGGACAATGGTCCCGGGGAAGAGACCGGGCCGACGGTTCGCGTTAGCGGCCGCATTCAATTGATGCGGCCGACCGGCAAGCTGATCTTTTTGAACATTCGCGATTGGACGGGCGAGATTCAAATTTTCGTGGGTAAGAAGCAGGTCGGTGATGACGATTTTGAACTTGCCAAGCTGTTTGATTTGGGCGACTTGGTCGGCGCGGAGGGACGGCTGGGACGCACCAACACGGGTGAACTGACCGTGTTTGCCCAGCGGCTGTTCTTTCACACCAAGATGCTGGAACCGCCGCCGGACAAGCATGCCGGTTTGAAAGACATGAATTTGCGAAGCCGGATGCGGTACGCGGATTTGGCCTTCAACGATGGCGTCGTCGACACGTTTTTGGATCGCACCCGAGTGGTCAAGGCCGTTCGGCAAACGCTTGACGCCGATGGCTTTGCCGAAATCGAAGGGCCAACGCTGCACACGGTTGCCGGTGGCGCCGCGGCCCGCCCGTTCAATACGCACCACAATGCTCTGGACATGCCGCTAACCATGCGGATCGCGTTGGAACTGCACTTGAAACGATTGATGGTCGGCGGCATGGAACGTGTCTACGAACTCGGCCGCGTCTACCGCAACGAGGGCATCGACGCGACGCACAATCCCGAATTCACGATGATGGAATGCTACCAAGCCTATGGGAATTACGAATCGATGATGGATTTGACCGAGCGGGTAATCGCCGCGTCGGTGGAAGCCACCGGCGGTTCTTACCAGCGCACCTGGAACGATCAAAGCGTCGATTTGAAGCCGCCGTTTCGCCGTGCCAAGTACTTGGACTTGATTGCCGACGCGACCGGTATTGATGCCCGTGATGACCAAGCCGTGATCACGCTGGCAGGTGAACTTGGTCTTGCACCCGAGGGCAAGCACCCCGATGTTGTTCGTAACGATTTGTTCGAAGACAAAGTCGAAGCGACGTTAAGTGGGCCGGTGTTTGTGATTGATTATCCGGCCAGCATTTGTCCGCTGACCAAACGCAAGGCGGATGATCCAACGATCGCCGAACGCTTTGAACTGTTTGTCTGCGGCATGGAACTGGCCAACGCCTACACGGAACTGAACGATCCCGATCTGCAGGAAGAATTGTTTCGCACGCAGTTGAAGGGCCAGGACGAGGAAGATTCGATGGCCAAAATGGACCACGATTTCATTCGGGCCCTGCGACACGCGATGCCACCGGCGGGCGGCTTGGGCATCGGCATTGATCGTCTGGTGATGCTGATGACGGGCAAAAAGTCGATTCGCGACGTGATCCTGTTTCCGCTGATGCGACCCGAATAGCCGGCGTACGTCGCTGGTGGCGGCGACGGTTGATCGCCGCCGCGAAATCAATGCATCATCAATTTCTGCCGTAGTGGACGACGCGAGGAGTCCTTGCTCGAGAGACTCGTCGCCTCGTCCACTACCGATCCCGACACTTATTGATCGTGCGCTACTAAATCGCTTCTTCGCCGCGTTCGCCGGTGCGGATGCGGATGCAATCGTCCATCGGCAGCACAAAGATTTTGCCATCGCCGGGGTCGCCTCCATCGTCGCCTCGCGCGGCGCGAGTGATCGCATCGATGGTGGCATCAACGAACGCTTCGTTGACCCCGATTTGCAATTGCACCTTGCGGAGCAATTGGAAGGACAAATTGGCGGCGGCGGGGGAGGGCTTGTGACCGCGAGTGCGTCCAAAACCCTGGCAATCCAACACCGTCAACCGCACCACCTCGACGTCGGAGAGGGCATCCTTGACGGCCTCCAGTTTTCCCGGCTGGATGATGGCGATGATCAACTTCATAACGCGAAGTATACCGCCGCAACCGAAGATTGAAAAAGTCCGGCCGAGATAGAAAACTCAGACATAAAAAAAGTCCGGCCCCGGGCAAGTAAGGCGGATACTCACCCGGAGACCGAACCCTTCTGGCCCAGGCAAGAGCCGAGAAGACCAAGAAGTCACATCGATTCGTTTGGCGAATTACTTCACCGGCGACATCCCCGCGGCAACCGCGTCGGAGGGATACGCGTGCATGCCGTGCTCGGAAACGTCCAAGCCAGCCTGCTCGTCCTCGGGCGACACTCGCAACAGTCCCACCACCCGAAGAATCACAAAGACAATCAACATGGTCAGGAATGCCCACGCACAGATGGCGATGGTTCCGGTTGCCTGGATGACCAAGGATGTCGACCCCGATTTTAGGTGCGAATTCGGCAAAAAGCCCAAAGCCATGCATCCCCAGACGCCGCACAAACCGTGGACTGGCCAAGCACCGACGGGATCATCGATCTTCAATTTGTCCAGCAGCACCACGCCAGCGACGACCAACACACCCGCGACCGCGCCGATAAGAATCGCATAAAGGTTCGTGAATGCATCGCAACAAGCGGTGATCCCAACCAAACCACCCAGCGCCCCGTTCAAACTCATCGTCAAGTCGGGTTTGCCAAACATGGCCCAGCTGACGATTGTCGCCAGAAGTGCTCCCGCCGCGGCCGCCAACGTTGTGTTGACGGCGATGAAAACCGTTGCGTCGATGTCGCTGGTTCCCTGGAACGCCAATTGGCTGCCGGGGTTAAATCCATACCAACCGACCCACAAAATGAAGACGCCGAGCGCGGCGAATGTGATGTTGTGACCCGGCAACGGCACGCTCTTGCCATCTTTCGTAAATCGGCCCAGTCGTGGCCCCAGGACGATGGCGCCAGCCAACCCCGCGAAGCCACCCACGGCATGCACGACCGCGGACCCGGCAAAGTCTTGGAAACCCATTGACCAGCCGTCAACGGCACTGAACTCGCCGTACTGGACCAACCATCCACCACCCCACTTCCAATAGCCGCTGATGGGATAAATCACGCCGGTCAGAATCGCGCTGTACACCAGATAGCCGACAAACTTCATCCGCCCAGCAACTGCTCCCGAAACAATGGTCGCGGCCGTCGCTGCGAAAACGGCTTGGAACAACCAATCGACCTGAGGAGAAAAGGTTCGTCCTACATCGGCTGTCTCATAGATGCCAGAACCGCCGAAGGCGAAGTACTTATTCAACTCAGCGTCGGGATCGTACAGCCCCGGGTACATCAAACCAAAGCCAACAACGAAGAACAGAAGTACCCCGACCGACAAATCCATCACGTTCTTATAAAGAATGTTGACGGTGTTTTTGGACGAGTTCAGTCCGGCTTCGACCATCGCGAAACCCGCCTGCATGAACAGCACCAACACGGCACAGAAAAACAAGATGGCATTGTCGAGCGCGTAACCGACGCCCAGATCAACTTCTTCGGCTTCTGGCTCCGGGGCCGCGTCATCCGCAGAGACTTCGGCCGTTGCGTCGTCATCCGTCGGGTTGTCATCCGCACTGGCCGCATCATCGGCGACATCCGCGACCGCCGCCGCATCGCCCTCGTCCTGGGCGCGGGTGACCGCCGGCATCGCCAGCGCCATCAGAAATAAGAACAGTAGACAAAGTGGTCCGGCGGTTCCGGACCGCAGTTTGCTCAGCATGAGTCGTTCCTGCTTTGGGGGGAGATAAATCATGGGGCGGCCTCGAGCGGCAGCCCTTCCTTCGCGATGCCAACTCGTCTCCCACGCCGCGACCCCTGCCCGGGCCATCCGAATTGGTTGCTCGAGAGTCAAACGGTGCCGGTATGCCTTCGTCGACAGCACGCGGCGTGCGAGTGTGCACACCCCGCGCCAAGCGGTGCAAGTGTCCCTACATCACGCCCTGCAAAATCTTTTCAACAAAGACTTTAAGAATTTTTCGCGAAGACCGGTTTCGCGAACTAGGCAGATGCCAAAGATAAACGTCTCGAATCCGTTGCCCATGTTTCTTGCAAACACTGCGTAACGCGTCAGCAGATCGAGAGCATGGAAATTCGCTAGCAAAAGATAACGCGGAAGATTCCCGCCTTAGAAGTGTGGCAGCGAGTCCGAACCATCGAAAACGACAACAGTTGCCGAGAAAAACGGCAGTCGAGTTCGATCACGGTCGCATTGGTGAGCCGAGGCTGGAGCCCTAAGCGACGGGCCGGGTCCTTGCACCGAGACGTGTTCTGCCGAAGCAAACGTCAACCAACCCGACGCGTGGCTGTCGCCACACCTGCGGCTCACCAGCGCGCATGTGAGCCGAGATTGCGGCCGGTGCCGCGAGCCGGGTGCTTGCACCGAAACGTGTTCCGCTAAAAGCGAACGTCAACCAACCCGACGCGTGGCTATCGCCACACCTTCGGC
>JBCCRW010000275.1:0-8021 GCA_039201055.1 Planctomycetota bacterium
CCGAACTGCCGGGGCCCTGGGTTGCGACACTCACCCCACACAAATCGCCCTACGTCGACGGGGTCGTCGATCGCGCGACCCACGACTTGAATCAGATGCGGGAACAGGAAGGCGCCGCGATGGCGCGTACGCTGCTGGACGAGATCGATCAAATCTCCGAAGGGATCGTTCGCATCGGCCAATGGGCACCGCATGCATCCGCCCGGTACGCGGAGCGTCTGGAGGGGAAGATTCAAAAAATTCTGGACCGGCGGGAGATCGAAAGTCAGCCCGTTGATTTGATTCGCGAAGTCCAAATCTACGCGGATCGCTGCGACATCAGTGAAGAATTGACTCGCCTGGAATCACATTTGGTTCTGTTTCGCCAGGCACTGGGTATCGGATCACCGGATGTTTCGGATGCCGGTTCGCCACCTAGTTCCGACGAAGCGGTTGGCCGCAAGCTAGATTTCATCATCCAGGAAATGTTCCGCGAGACCAACACGACCGGGGCCAAGGCCGCCGCGGCCGAGATCGCGGCGGAGGTTGTGGAAATCAAATGTGCCCTGGAACGTATGCGAGAACTGGTCCAAAACCTCGAGTAGGCGTCCCCCGTGACGAGTCCTTTGAATCCATCTGTCGGCCGCGGCGACGATCCGTCCGCCGAATCACCGGGTCGATTAATCGTGATTTCCGGGCCCAGCGGCGCGGGAAAAAGCACCGTTGTGCGGCAGTTGATCGAGCAATGCCCGCTGCCGCTGGTGCTGTCGGTGTCCGCAACCACGCGGTCACCACGGCCGGGCGAAGTCGACGGGAAACACTACTTTTTCGTTTCTCACGATGCGTTCCAGGATCGCCGCCGGGCCGGTGATTTCTTGGAATGCAAAGAAGTGTTTGGTCGCGGACATTGGTACGGAACCCTCCGCGAACAAGTTGCCTCTGGTCTAGCCAGGGGGCAATGGGTTATTTTGGAAATCGACGTTCAGGGTGCGATGGCGATCCTGGACGATCCCTCGCTCAAGCCCATCACGCTGTTCATCCAGCCCGGCGGCCTGGATGAACTCGATCGCCGCCTGCGTTCCCGTGGCACCGAGGACGATGATGCCATCCATCGTCGTCTGGAGGTCGCGGCGACGGAAATGAATTACCGCCATCGTTATCAATACGAAATCATCAACGGCAGAGTGGGCGATGCCGTTGCCGAAATTTGCGAAATCTTAAAGTCTCACCAAACCCAGCGCACATGCTCGAAGAATTAAAAGAAGAAGAAATCGTCAACAAGGTCGGCGGACGCTTCAAGCTCAGCACTCTGATTCAAAAACGCTTGGTCCAGCTCAATCAGGGCAGCCGCGCTTTGGTAGAAGTCGGCAATTTTGACAAAATGTCGATCGTGCTGCAGGAGATCATGCAGGACAAGATCGTTTTGAATTTTGAAAACGAAGTCGAGGCTGTGCCCGATTTGGATGCGACAATCGCCGCGGTGGAAAGCCCGGATCTGGACATCAGCGATCTGTAAGTGGCGAAGATTCTGCTCGCCGTCGGTGGCGGTATCGCCGCCTACAAATCGGCCGGCTTGTGCAGCCGGCTGGTCCAGGACGGACACGACGTGCAAACGCTGATGACCCGATCGGCGGAATCTTTTTTGGGTGCCGCAACGCTGGCGGCACTATCGGGTCGCTCGGTGATCACCAGCCGTTTTGATCCGGCCTATCCACTGGGTTCGCACATTGAAGCGGCCCAAGATGCGGTGCTGATGATTGTGGCCCCGGCGACGGCAAACTTAATCGCAAAATTTGCTAACGGGATCGCCGACGACGCGGTCAGCACAACCTATTTGCAACATTCCAAACCCGTTTTGCTGGTGCCCGCGATGAGCGATGCGATGTGGCAAAAACCTGCCGTCGCCCGGAACGTGACTCAGTTGCGTGATGACGGATGTCATGTCATCGGTCCCGAAGAAGGTTGGCTGTCATGCCGTGTCCGCGGCACGGGCCGGATGTCCGAACCGGAGAAGATTTTCGCGGCGGCCAAGGAACTGCTCGCGTCCGTTGACGGCTGAATGGGGATCTAGCCGTTGTTCAAGGTGTACGTAGCGGTTGTTCAAGGTGTACGTAGCGGTTGTTCAAGGTGTACGTAGCGGTTGTTCAAGGTGTACGTAGCGGTTGTTCGAGGTGTACGTAGCCGACGTTCGCCAGAACACCAACTTTCCTCCTAATTCCGGCTTCTGGCGAAGGCCGGCTACGGCGATTCGTTTCGCGTTCTGGCGAACGTCGGCAACAGCCTTCCGCGTTCTGGCGAACGTCGGCTACGGTTTTGAGGGACGCAGTACTAAGTCCGAAGCGTTGACAACCCGCCGTCGACACCCAGCACCTGTCCGCTCACCCAGCCGCTTTGGTTACTTAACAAGTATTCGGCGGCGGCCGCGATGTCCGGTGCCGTGCCGACTCGACCCAGGGGATGGCGTTTGTCCATCGCGGCCCGCTTCTTCTCGTCACCAAGAAAACGCGCGGCCAGCGGGGTGTCGACCAATGCCGGGGCGACCACGTTGACGCGGATGGAGGGCGCCAATTCGGCCGCCAGTGTTCGCGCCAAGCCTTCGATTGCCCCTTTGACGGCAGCCACACTCGAGTGCATTGGCATGCCCTGCGAAACCGCGACGGTCGAAAACAAAACGATCGAACCGGCACCCGATGCCTTGAGCCCCTTTAGCGCCGCCTGGATGCAGCGGACCGCACCGACCACATTCAACTGGAAATCGTTGGTCAAAACCTCCGGCGACAGCCCGCGAATCGGACTCAGCGAAATCGAACCGGGACAATAAGCCAGACCATCAATCGATTCCGGAAATGCATCCGCCGGGATTTCCTGGGTGACGTCGGCGGTAACGTGCGTCACCTGGGGTTGGGCGGGATCGAGTTCACCCACGGTACGCGAGATGACGGTCAGGTGATTGTCACCGGTCAGCAGCCGCCGAGTCAGCTCGCCACCGATGCCGTGCGACCCGCCAATAATCAAGTAGTGCTTTGTCATGCCGCATGGTTTCCGCGTGTCAAGATTGCCGAGTCTTGGGGCGAGAATCGTTCGTGGTTTGCGATGGGCTCCGCCGACACTTTTCGCTGCAGTACTTCACGTGTTCCCAATCTTTGGCCCATTTTTTTCTCCACGCGAACGGCCGACCACAACGGGCACAAATCTTTTCGGGCAAGTGCTGCTTTTTCATAAGAATCCCCTGCGAATGGGTATCGTGCCGCCGGTGGGCACTTTAGCGGGGTGTGTTTTGTGCATTTTGTCACCAGAAACCTGGACCCCGGTTTTCGCTCGAACGCGTTTCTCGATAATTTGCTTCAGTTGATTTTGGCGGAAGCAAAGCGCTTTCCGCTTCGCATCCTTCTTTGCTTTGCGTCCCCGTCCTTTATTCCTTGGGCTTCCCGCTATGGCCAAAAAGACGATCGATCAGGTCGACGTTGCCGGAAAGACCGTGCTTGTCCGAGTCGACTTCAACGTACCGCTTGATGAAAACCAGGCCATCACGGACGACCGCCGCATCGAAATGGCATTGCCGACGATTCGTAGCGTGATCGATCGCGGTGGCCGTTTGATTTTGATGAGCCATTTGGGGCGTCCCGGTGGCAAGGGTTTCGAAGCCGAATTTTCGCTCGCCCCCGTCGCCAAACGGTTGAGCGAAAAGATCGGCAAGCCGGTGACGATGGCCGAGGACACCGTTGGCGATTCGGCCAAGACCGCCGTCGCGAGTTTGGGTGATGGCGATGTCGTCCTTTTGGAAAATCTGCGTTTCAACGCCGGCGAGAAAAAAGGCGATGCGGAATTTGCCCGGCAATTGGCCGAAATGGCAGACGTGTATTGCAACGACGCGTTTGGCACCTGTCACCGCAGCGACGCATCGATGGTCGCCGTCCCTCAGGCCATGGCGGGCAAACCGCGAGTGGTCGGGCACTTGGTGGCCAAGGAAATCAAATACCTTCGCGAAGCAATCGAAAGTCCCAAGCGACCCTTCGTCGCCATCCTGGGTGGTGCCAAAGTCAGCGACAAAATCAACGTGATCCAGAACCTGCTTGGCATTTGCGATGCGGTCCTGATCGGCGGCGCGATGGCCTATACGTTTTCACTGGCCCGCGGCGGCAAAGTGGGCGACAGCTTGGTGGAACCCGACAAGGTCGATTTGGCCAAATCGCTGCTTGAATCCGGTGGCGACAAATTGCACTTGCCCGTCGACACGCACTGCGGAAACGACTTTGGCGACATCGCGGGCTGCGAAAAGTGTGTCGTCGCGGCGGGCGAAATTCCCGATGGCTTTGAAGGTTTCGACATCGGACCCGAGACCGCCGCGAAGTATGCCGATGTCGTGAAATCAGCCGGCACGATCGTTTGGAATGGCCCGATGGGCGTGTTTGAAAAACCGCCCATGGACGCCGGGACCAAAGCCGTTGCCCAGGCGGTTGCCGACAGCGACGGCACCAGCATCATTGGCGGCGGTGATAGTGCCGCGGCCGTCGAACAACTTGGCTTTGCCGATCAAGTCAGCCACGTCAGCACCGGTGGCGGCGCGTCGCTGGCGATGCTTGAGGGACAAGCCTTTGCCGCGGTCGACCTGCTGGACGAAGCTTAGAAACGTCGGGCACATCGTCGGCCGAAAGATTCCCAAATTCCCCAACCAAGCCGTCAGGCGAGGAACTGTTTTTGTCCGAAGAACTGCGACTCCTGCAAAGCGAACGACGCGAGGAGAATTGGCACCGTTGGGGTCCGTATCTTTCCGAGCGGCAGTGGGGAACGGTCCGCGAAGATTATAGCGACGGCGGCGGCGACGCGACGTGGAGCTATTTCCCGCACGACCACGCCCGCAGCCGCGCCTATCGCTGGGGCGAAGATGGTTTGCTGGGCATCTGCGATCGCGAATGCCGGCTGTGCTTTTCCATCGGGCTGTGGAACGGCCGCGACCCGATCTTGAAAGAACGTTTGTTCGGCGTGACGGGCCCCGAAGGCAACCACGGCGAAGACGTCAAAGAAAATTATTATTATATCGATTCGACGCCCACGCACTCCTACATGGAGGCACTTTATAAGTATCCGCAGTGCCGGTTTCCCTATGAGGAATTGGTGGATATCGGACGTGGTCGAGATCGAACCGAGGCGGAATACGAAATTGACGATACCGGAGCGTTTGACGACGAACGCTACTTTGACGTCAAAGCACGATATGCCAAGGCGGGCGCGAACGATCTGCTGATCGAAATTGAATTGACCAATCACGCTGCATCGGCGGCCGTCTTGCACGTTTTGCCACAGGTGTACTTTCGTAATACCTGGACCTGGGATTGCGACGACGAAGGTTGCACCGCCAAGCCGAACATGCGTTTGGACGGCAACGTGATCCGGACCGAACATGAATCGCTGGGCGAATTCTGGGTGGCCTGCGAAGCATCGGCCGACGAATCGGCGTGGCAATGGTTGTTTACCGAAAATGAAACGAACGTCCAGCGGCACCCACATTTGCCGGGCAACCCCGATTATGCCAAGGACGCACTGAATAACTTCGTCGTGCTGGGCGATACCAAGGCCGTCAATCCAAAACAGGTGGGCACCAAGGCCGGCTGCTACGGCTTGGTGATGTTGCCCGGTGGTGCCAGCCGCACCGTGCGATTGCGTATCACCGGCATCGACGAGACGATTGTCCGCGAAACCTGTGGCGGCGATATTTCACGTTTTTTCGATGCCGCATTTGATGAGACGTTCGATCACGCTTTGGCGTTGCGAAAAGCCGAGGCGGACGAGTTTTATGCGAGACGTATCCCCGAGTCGCTGCCGGATGACCGACGCGACATCATGCGGCAAGCGTACGCCGGTTTGTTGTGGACCAAACAGTTTTATCACTACGTCGTCGAAACGTGGCTGGATGGCGATCCCGGTGGCGCGCCGGTGCCCGAACATCGACGTCACGGTCGCAATTCGGATTGGCGTCATTTGTTCAACCGCGACATCATTTCGATGCCGGACAAATGGGAATACCCTTGGTACGCCGCCTGGGATCTGGCCTTTCACATGGTCCCGATGGCTTCGCTGGACACGCATTTTGCAAAGGAACAACTTCTGTTGTTCGTGCGTGAATGGTACATGCACCCCAACGGCCAGATTCCCGCGTACGAATGGCAATTGTCCGACGTCAATCCGCCGGTTCATGCTTGGGGCGTTTGGCAGGTTTACAAAGCAACCGGCAAACCGCTGCAACGGGACCGAGAATTCCTGGCCCGGGCCTTTCAAAAGCTGTTGCTGAATTTCACCTGGTGGGTCAACCAAAAAGACCCGCGTGGAAAAAACATTTTCAGCGGCGGCTTTTTGGGAATGGATAACATCGGAGTTTTTGATCGCAGCAAGCCGCTGCCCAACGGGCATCTGGAACAGGCCGACGGCACCGCCTGGATGGCGTTTTACTGTGCAACGATGCTGCGCATGGCCATTGAGTTGGCCGATGAACATAAGGCTTACGGCGACATGGCCAGCAAGTTCTTCGAACATTACATTGCCATCGCCGAAGCCATGAACACGATTGATGGCACGGGTCTATGGGATCAAGAACACGGTTTCTATTACGACCATCTTTATGTGGATGGCCAATCGATTCCGATTCGTATTCGTTCGCTGGTCGGCCTGCTGCCGCTAATGACCGGTGTCATTTTGGAAGACGCCATCATTGATCGTTTGCCGGGCTTCCGACGGCGAATGGAGTGGTTTTTGCGTCACAATCCGAAACTCAGTCAGCACATGACGTGCATGGAACAACTGGACGATGACGGCGACGGGTCCAGCGATCGCTTGTTGGCGATTCCCAGCGAGGAACGTTTCCGAAAACTGTTGACGGTGATGCTGGACGAAAAAGAATTTCTTTCACCCTTTGGCATTCGCTCGCTGTCGGCGGCACATGGTGAAACACCGTTTCGTTTTGAATTCGGTGGACAATTTCACGAGGTCAGCTATGTCCCCGGCGAAAGCGATAGCGGCATGTTTGGCGGCAACAGCAATTGGCGCGGGCCGATCTGGTTCCCGATGAACTATCTGTTGATCCAATCGCTCAAACGCTACCACGCGTTTTACGGGGAAGATTACAAGGTCGAATGTCCCACTGGCAGCGGCAACATGATGACCTTATTGGAGGTTTCCCGCGAATTGGAAAGCCGGCTGATCTCGCTGTTTGAACGTAACGAAGCGGGCGACCGACCGATTCATGGCGGCAATTCTCGCTACCGTGATGACCCGGCGTGGCGGGATTTGGTGTTGTTCCATGAGTACTTTCACGCCGATTCCGGCAAGGGCCTGGGGGCCAGTCACCAAACCGGTTGGACGGCACTGGTCGCAAGCATGCTGCGCAGCCAGGCACACGTGGACAAGCATTTGCCCCTGCAAAGCGCAAAGTCCGAGTCGCCCTCGGGCTAAGATAAAGGGATGACCCGCATTCGCCTTTCCCGCACGAATGATCCAGGCAACGCATCGGAGCAATCGGATGCGGCGATGCTGCTGCGAACGGTCGATTGGTGCCCGATCGGCCCCGGCACCCCAACCGGCGGTGATAGCAGCGGCGGTGATGGCAGCGGCGGCGAAAGCGATGACGCCGGAAATCATGAACAGGGCGGCGACGAACAGGCCGTCGATTACACCGAAACCGTCGAAGCGTCCATCCATTTTGCCGCCGATCAACTCACCCGCAGACAGCTTTCCAAGAACGGTTTCGGCCTTGAATCGGCGGGCTTTGATGTCGACGGCTATTTGCCACGTCGCAAAGTCGTCCGCTTTGGCGAAAGTGCCACTCGCGATGGTGCGCATTCTGATCCGCCCGATGATGCGCATGGCCAGCCTGATTACCGCATTGTGGGCGAACTGGGCCGCGGTGGCACGGCGATTGTCTATCAAGCCCATCAGCGTGCCGTTGATCGCGAGGTGGCACTGAAATTTTTGCGGGATGAATGGAAGGACGACCCTTCGGCCAAGACTCGGTTTTTGAACGAGGCCCGCGTGGTGGGTTCGATGGATCA
>JBCCRW010000276.1:0-8003 GCA_039201055.1 Planctomycetota bacterium
GATTTGCCCCAACACCATTTCCCAGGGTCGAACCGGCAGCGATCGCAACAGACCCAGCCGATTCCAATCACGCCGAAAATCGATCTTCAAAGCCGATGGGGCCAACATCGCCGTGCAAAACGCAACGCCACCGACGACGAACAGCCATTGCCAACGCAGACCACGCGTCAGCATGGGTGACAAACACAGTCCAACGGGAATCCCCAAGCTAACCAAAATCTGGCCCGCGTAGCGTTTTGCGGTGAGTGCTTGACGCAGCAACAGCGACGCCAGTGATGGCGGCAGCAACGCAAGAGGCAAAGACTTTGTCGGTGCTCCAAAATTCGCGATCTTTGCCCAACGCTTCTGCCTCGAATCCCGGGATTTTTCAGCGCTTCGCCGGTCCGCGTTTGCAATCCATTGGCGTTGGTGTTCGCGTTGTCGCGCGTCACGGAATCGCTGCAGCACATCGCCCATGAAAAACGCGGCGACCAGGACACCCACAGCCGACAGCCCGCAGCGGACGGCGTCGACGGAGAACCATTCCGCCAGGCACGCGAAATCGGCCGATGGGGTGAGCGGGATCGCGAGCACCGAAACGGTGCCGGTTTCCGTCAGGTGCCCCAGTGATCCAAAGAATGCGGCTGCCAATTGCAGCGGAGATTCCGTCGCGTTGGGATACAGTAAAACGTCCGCGCCAATCCACACCAGTATCGTCGCGATCAGGGCGATCGAAACACCGCGGATGATGCGTTTGGCCGAGTGTCCGAGGCTTTCCATTACCAGCGTGATGGCTTCGCGGAAGACCTCGGCGGTCAGCATTCCCAAAAACACCCCAATCGCCATCGCGATGGCATCTCGCGCGTCGACCTGCAGCGGGATCACCAGCAAGAACGTTTTGAGCATGGCGGAACCGCCAAGGCTGGCAAGTCCCAACAATCGCATGACCAGCCCGGGGACCGGCGCGCCGCCCAACCACAATAAAGTCGCGGTGTCGTGACAGGATTCCTCGGGCGATTCAATGTCTTTTGCCCACAGCGTTTTGATAAAGTGATACAGCAGATAGATGGCGATGCCTCCGGACAACCACGCTCGCAGCGTTGCCGTGTCACGGGGGGGCCGCATGCCCAAGACCACCAGGCCGATCCACAGGAAACCGGCAAGCGCGATTCCGGTAGCCGCGGCGGACAGCATGCCACGGACGCTGCGTAAGTTTTCCAGCTTCGCTTCCAGGCGTCGACGTTGTTGGCGCAAATAGAATCTGGCGACGGCAAGCAGCGACGTGCCAAGTGTTGAAACGCGACGCGTTGCCGGTTCGATGGATTGCGGATTCAACACGACGCCGGCTCGGGTGCATCGCGGTGTATCGACATGAAAAACGCGGCTTCCAAATCGACCGCGTCGGGATAGGCGGCGCGGAGTTCGGCGGCGGTGCCGAAAAAGCGTCGTTGGCCTTCGGAAAGAAACAAAAAGTGCGTGCAGATGTCCGCGATCATCGCCAGCAAATGGCTGCTGATGAGGACCGTTTTGCCGGCTGCCGCAATTTCGCCGACGACTTGCAACAATTGTCGAATCGCCGGCGGGTCCAAGCCCGTCATCGGTTCATCCAACAGCAGGACGTCGGGATCGGCGACCAGGGCACACAGGATCGCGAGCTTTTGACGCATGCCGCGTGAGAGTGCGGATCCGCGGGCGTCCCACTTTTGGGCCAGTGAAAAATCGGCGACCCAGGTTTCCACCGGCAGCGAGCGCTGGCCGGTTTGGTAGATCGACGCGATCAACTCCAAATGATCGCCGACGCTCAAGTCGTCAAACAGCGGCGGGTCATCGGGCACGTAAACGACGCGTCGCTTGACATCCAGGTCGTGCGATTGAACAAGAAAATTACCGATGTGCAATTCGCCATCGGAAGCTTCCAGCAAGCCGGCCAAACATCGCATTGTGGTCGTCTTTCCCGCCCCATTGGGCCCAACAAAGCCACAAACGGCGCCCCGAGGAAGTTCAAAGCTGAGCGTATTAACGGCTTGAAAACCGTCATAGACCTTGGAAAAGCGGTTGGCTTGAATCACGGGACGCGTTGGAAGGGGGACCTCGATTGCTACACTCTGCCGACCCCTAAACCTAGAACAGCATTTGCCCCCCAACCCGTTTGTGTTCCTGCTTCTACAACGCTTTCCCCGCCGAATTTGGCACAACGCGAGCCGTTGGTTCGGCGAGTCGACGCAGCCGCTGCAAACCGAGATTTTTCGGCGCTTGTGGTTTGCATCGATCGTTTCGAATATGGGGACGTGGGTGCACGAAATTGGTGCCGGTTGGTTGATGACGTCGTTGGATTCGTCGCCGTCAATGGTGTCGGCGGTGCGGATCGCGATGACGCTGCCGATGATTGTGTTGGCGATTCCCATGGGCCTGTTGGCCGACCGCGTCGACCGCAAGCGAATGCTTGGTTCCACCGCCGCAATGTTGTTGGTGCTGACGACGGTGTTGGCGGTGGCGACGTTTTGCGAAGTGATCACGGCCTGGGGACTGCTGGGCGTGACGTTTCTGCTGGGCGTGGCGATGGTCGGCCACGTCTTGTCGTGGCAATCGATGGCCTATGAATTGGTGCCTCGCGAGCAGATGTCGCGCGCCATTGCGCTGGGAAGCATCAGCTTCAATTTGGCGCGTGCGACAGGGCCGGCACTGGGCGGTCTCTTGATCGGGTTGCTGGGCGTGTGGTCCAACTTTTCACTCAACGCGATTTCCTTTGCCGTCGTGTTGCTGGTGCTGTTGTCGTGGGACGGAACGGTCCAGCGGCGAACGAATATTCGGCCGTTGCGGCAATCCTTTCGTGAAGGCGTCGCCTACTGCGCTTCGCGGCGGCCCATTTTGGCGACGTTCGCGCGGCTATCGATGTTTGTCTTGCCGGCCAGTTGCGTGTGGTCGCTGTTGCCGTTGTTTGTGCGTCGTGACTTGGGATGGAATCCGTGGGGTTTCGGCGCGTTGGTAACCATGATCGGTTGCGGCGCCGTCTTGGCGGCCCTGGGTTTGCACAGCACTCAGGTACGGTTGGGATTCAATCGTGTGGTCACTTTGGGATCGGTGATGTACGCCGTCGCGATGGGTGGTTCGGGTTGGTGGGTTGCACAATGCGGATCGTTTGCCGCCGAAGTGGTGGTCGCGCCTTTGATGCTGGTCGCGGGGATTGGCTGGATGGCCGTGTTAACGACGTTGAATTCGCATGTCCAAAGCCATTTGACGTCGGAATACCGGGGCCGCGGGATGAGTTTTTATGTCTTCACGTTTACCACATCGATGGCGTGTGGTGCGTGGTTGTGGGGCCGAGTCGCGACGACGATGCAGCAGACAATGGGTGACCGATCCGTCGCGGTGACTTTGGCGCTGGCGGGCACGGCGATGGCGTTGATCGCGATTCCCGTTTCGCGAATTCGCATCGGCGATCAGGCCGCTTGACCCGGTTTGCGGCAGGCGTCGCGCTACAAACGGGAGACCAGTGAATCGACCGGCAGCACAAAAATTTTGCCGTCGCCGATGCGGCCACTACGAGTCAGCGTGGTGATTTTTTCGATCACCTCTTCGCAGCGACTGGCGTCGACCCACATCGTGATCTCGATCTTGGGCACAAATGCGCCGCTGTATTCGGTGTCTTGATATTGGTCCAGGTAACTCTTTTGCCGACCGTAGCCTTTGACTTCGTCCACCGTCACCGCCTCGATCGGGGCGCGGCGGAGGGCGTCGAGGAGTTGTTCGGCCAGGTGTGGGCGGACGACGGTGATGATTTGTTTCAGGGCCGTTTGCATGATGACGCTCCGGTGATTCGGTCCCGATCACGATAGGTCGATCGAAGCGGCTTCACCAGATGACCAGACTTGTCCGAGACATCCGGATCATGACGACATCGCTCGCCCAATACGTGGCGGCGGTGATTGCCACTTCTTCCATGAGGCCTGTCATGACTCAGCTGATGTTGTTTGAAGCCCCCGCCGCGACCCTTTCGCCCGCCGCCACCCTTTCGCCTGCCGCCCCAGTCACTTTTCCGGGGCCGCAGGTCGAATCCACGGATCAGCAGCCGTTTCCCATGGTGCCAGCTTCAAACGGGAAACCGGCGTCAAACGATGCCGCGGCATCCAATCTTGGTGTGGCCGGCGATCTTGGTGTGGCTGGCGATCTTGGTGTTTCCGGTGGGGCGGAGGCGACAGCGGCGTGTGGGCATCGCGAGGGGCTCAACCACATGGGCGATTTGGCTCGCCTGGTTTTGCTGCGGTACGAATTGGCTGCCAAGCGACGCGAAAAAATGCGGGCCCGTTTGGAAGCGTGAGGTTTGTTCGAGATCGAGAGCGAGTTCGCGTCGAGTTGAAGTTGAAGTTGAAGTTCAAGCACGAGCACGAGTCAGGCGGCACAGCTTTTTCTCGGGGCGCTTGGCTTTAAGAAACCGGTGTTGCCGGGTCGCTGCTTTTGGTTTTTCCGGATTCAGCAGGCCGCGACTTTTCGGCGGATGGCTTGGCCTTTTTCCGCCACAACATCATCGCCGTCATCAACGAACCGAGCAGAAAACCGATGCCCAGGGTCACCACCAGGAGCAAGGACAATGGTAGGGAAAGGTCCGTCCAGAGCAACTTTAACTGGGCCTGGCCGTCATTTTGGATGGCCAAGACCAAGACCAGGGCGATCCCCAGGATCCACAAAAACCAGCGAACTTTTTGCATTTTGGTTGCTCAATCAGCCCGGGGCCGGTACTGTACGGGAGTTCATTTTATTTGCTAGCAAAACAGGCGTCCCGAGGTCTCCGCGGGGGGCGTTATTTTGCCGACAGCCATTGATTCGGTTGGGATCACTCTAGCTTGCCATGGGATTGCAACCAACATTCGAACTGGCCGCCGTTCAGGCTCGGTTGAAGCAGGTGCGGCATGTTCAACAGGCCCAGGCGGCGGCGAAACGGGGCGATCGCGCGGACGAAATGCCCGCCCCAGATGCTGCCGGCCAGTTTGATGCTGCCGGCCAGTGTGTGGCCGGTTCGCCGGTGCCGCGTTTTTCCACGGGCTGTGTCGCCCTGGACGATCGCTTGCCGGGCGGCGGTTTGCCCACCGACGGAGTCATTCAATATCAATCCTCCGGCCCGGGGTGTCCGGCGGGAACGCTGGCCTGGGCGGCGGCGGCGGCGCGTTTGGCGGATCCGTTGGTGCGAGGTCCGTGGGTCGTGGTGGCGCCGGCGGAACGTTTTTACCCGCCCGCCGCACTCGCGATGGGGTTGTCCGCGTCGCGTTTGATTTGGGTGCAAGCTGCTTCGCGACAGGATGCCGTGTGGGCAATCGACCAAACGCTGCGTTGCGGATCGGTCGCGGGCGTTTGGGCGGTGTTGGACGAACGATTGCAGGACCACGACGCCCGGCGGCTGCAATTGGCCGCCGAAAGTGGCCGCACACCCTGTTTGTTGGTCCGGCCGCGTGAGGCCAAACGGCAGCGTTCCATTTTCGCCAGTGTGTGTTTGGAGGTCTCGTTGCACACCGCTGAAACATCATCGGAAACGGCCACAAATTTTTCCCGTGGTGTGCATTCCCATCTTCAATCGGATTTTCACGGCGATCCGAATTTACGCAGCGATCCGAATTTACGCAGCGATCTGAATTTACGCAGCGATCCGAATTTACGCAGCGATCCGTGTTTGTCCGTCACCATCCGCCGCGCCCGCGGTGGCAACCCGCACGGCCAGGCCGGCCAGCCGTTGTGGGTGCGAGTGGATTCACAGGGCCGAGTGCGTCAATTGCAGCCGGATCCCGCTTTGGAGCCTTCGCATGGCCGAACCTTCCGTCATCGCAGCGTCGTTGCCGCCCACGCTTCGGCGAGTGATGTGTCTTTGGCTGCCCAATTGGCCGATCCAACGGCAGCGTGTGCCCGAGCAGCGTCAGCGAGTACCCGAGCAGCGTCAGCGAGTACCCGAGCAGCGGGAAGTGGCACACGCGACAAACACGCCACCCGGGCCGGATAGGACGTCCCATTCACCTGCCACGAAGTCTTTTCCGAGTACGATTTTGTGGCGTGACGATCCGCGTCGCGGACGTGTCGTCGTGGCGGTTTGTCCCCACGCCCGCCGCGCCGGCGCGGCGGTGGGAATGTCCGTGGCCCAGGCCACCGAGATCGCGCGGCCCCAGCGAGTGGTCCCGCACGATCCCGGTGGGGATACCGATGCGTTACAAAGCATTGCGTCGGAGATCGCGGTTCGCTTCAGCCCCATCCTGGCGGTCGAACCTTTGGACGCGTTTCCCTGGGCGGGACACTGGCGACACCAAAGCGAATCGATCCTGGTCGACCTGCACGGCGTCAGTCATTTGTTTGGCGGCGACGAAGCGTTGGCGCGGCAAGTGGCCCAGTGGGCCCGGACGGCGGGTTGGAAAATTCGCCTGTCCATCGCCGACCACGCCGCGGCCGCCTGGGCGATGGCACATTACGGCCCGGTGGAACCCAACCCATCATCGCCGCAAAACTTACTGCCGCCGGGACATGGCATTTCACCCCTGTTGGATCTGCCCGTCCATGCTTTGCGGTTGCCGGAGGCAAGCGTTCAAACGTTGTCGCGTTTGGGCGTGCACAGCGTGGGGGAATTGCTGCGTTTGCCGCGTCAGGGTTTGGCGTCACGCTTGGGCAAATTGTTGATCGATCGGATCGACGCGATCACCGGCGATCGTGTCGAACCTTTGACTTTGTTTGATGCGCCCACGCCCCATGCGGCGACCTGGGAACTGCAATATCCGACAAACGATTTGACGATCCTGAACGACCGTTTGTACCAATGTTTAAACAAGGTCAGGACGGGCTTGGCAACCGGTGGACACGGGGCACTACGTGCCACCTGTCGCCTTGACCTAACGGCCAGCCCGCCACTGACCTTTGAGTTGGGGTTGTTTGCACCCACCCGTGACATCGATCATTTGCACGGTTTGATGCGGCATCGTTTGGAAGCCTTGGTGGCGTCGGGGGATCTGAATTCAGCCAATCACCTCGCGAATCCATCGGCGATGGATCGCCAAGTGAAACGCTTGACACTCACGGTGCCGCACTTTGCATCGTTGCGAACCGAACAAACAACGCTGTTTGATCTCGGCCCGACAAACTCCGGTGCAAAGCACAGACGGCGTGGGAAGTCGGTGATCGGTAGCCCCGAACAGGCGTGGCGTCACGACCCTTCGGTGGCTCGATTAATTGACGCGTTGTCGGGTCGACTGGGCCGCAAGCAAATTTTGGAAATTTGTCCCACGCCCAATCCGCTCCCCGAAGCGGCCATCCAAACGCGGCCGCTGGCGGGCAATCTCGAAATGACTCAAGCGAGCGGCCGCCGACAGAATCGGCAAACTCATCCACGGCATGGGGGGGACCCCGATCCACGTCAGCGGCGTTTCGGTCCGGACCGCCATGATGCCCTGCGGCGACCGCTGACACTGTTTGCCCGCCCCACCCGCTTGGTGGTCAGCGCGCAGACGATTCACGCGGATTCCCCAGACGGGCAAACTTTGAACGGGCAAACTGCGAACGGGCAAACTTTGAACGGGCAAACTATCTATGAGCAGCCGGGCCGTTTGCCCGCGCGGATTCGCATCGCCGGGGTGTGGCACCGAGTGATCCGATTTTGGGGGCCCGAACGCATCGAAACCGATTGGTGGAAAAATGGCCCCCAAGACAGCCCGGTTCGACGCGATTACTACCGCGTCGAAACTCATCTGGGCCGCTGGTGGTGGATTTTTCGCGATCCTGATCCCGAGTGCAGTCCCGGCAGCGATGCGGGGCCCGAAAGAGACAGCAAACCAACGAGCGTGTGCTGGTTTTTGCACGGCCGATTCGACTGAACAGAGAAACACCAGGTTCCACATGTAGCTGGCCTTCGCCAGAAGCCGGAAATCGCCCCGGCTTCCGTGTTCTGGCGAACGACGGCTACTCCGCGCTCTCAAATACCAGCGGGGCATTTTGCCCCGGCCGTGTGTCAGGATGCCCCGCCGATATTGCAAAATCACGTCCAAATTTTGCAAAAAACC
>JBCCRW010000277.1:0-7983 GCA_039201055.1 Planctomycetota bacterium
CGACCTATGACATCCCTCTTTTGGGTGGGTGGTGGCCTGCTCAGTGGTGGAAAATTGACCGCTTTGGATCGCAAACGACCGGGCGGATCTTGACGTTTGGGGTATTTTCGCTATCCTCCCGACGTCTCGATCGAAAGGGATGATTTCGGGTCTGCCGTCTTTATTTTTCCGGTGGACTTTGATCGGTCGGGGCAGTTGATTTTTTTATTGCCAAAACGGCTATCTTTCGCAAACGCGGGCGTCGATTGACGTCCGCGTTTGTCGTTGACTGATCGCGAATTTTCTTCGCGGGCGGTGACCCGGCTGCTCGGGTGATTGAACAAAAAGGCGAGTTTTTTTTGGAATTGCCAAATAAATTTCGCCGCTCGGATCGTCAGCGTTGAGTCGTTTGTCCCCAATTTCGAAAAAGACGACTGCCTTGAAATCGAAATTCACCAACGAAGTCTTTGCAAGATCGACCGATGAGCCGGTTGCAAGATCGACCGATGAGATTGCAAGATCGACCGATGAAGTCGTGCGGGATTGCGCCGTCGCCGTGCTGCAGGGCGGCGCGACGCGAATTTCGCGTTTGGTCGATCTGACCTCCGGCAGCACGATTCGCTTTGCGATGTCGATCACAGGACATCGCCAAGACGCCGAAGACGCCGTCCAACAGGTGCTGGTCAAAGTGGCCGCCGATCCCACCAAGCTGGCCACCGCCGGTCGACCGTGGTCGTATCTGCTGGGGATGGTTCGCAACGAATCCTTGATGATCCTGCGGCGGCGGCGGCCCTGGGTGGGTTTGGTGGATTGCTTCGCCGCATCGCTTTCCTGGCACCTCGATCCCATTCTGGCAAAACAACGCCACGCGGATGTTTGGCGGGCCTTGGATCGTCTGCCGCGCCATCAACGCGAAGTCGTCGTGCTGAAGATTTGGGAGGGTTTGACGTTTGCCGAAATCGGCGACGTTTTGTCGGTGCCGCTGCAAACGGTCGCCTCGCGATATCGCTACGCCCTCGAAAAGCTTTCGCGGATGCTGTGCGACTGGAACCCGGACGATGCCGCCGCGACCGTTGCACCTAAAAAGAGCGCCAGCGCCCCGGTTCCAGCTGGAGGGGCTGCAAAATGAAATCATTCGACGCCGACGACAAAATGGTCGCCAATGATGTTTCCGATCTGGCCGTGGATATTTCCGATCTGGAATGTCGCGTTCGCCAAGCCGGTCACGCGATTGCACATGACGCGGCGTTTCGCGGCCGTGTCTTGGATGAAGTGGCCAAGCGAGACTTGCTGGCCAGGTTTCGACGGCAAATTTGGTTATGGGTTTTGGCTCTGTGCAGCGGTCTGGCGGGCGGCTCGATTTTGCAGCAGAGCGTCCACGCCCAGGCCAACTCGTGGACCTTTGACAGTGCACAGGATTGGCAACGACGCGCCGCCGAATTGGCCCAGGATCCCGAGGTCGGTGCCAATTGGGCGTTTGTGGAAGCGTTTCAGCGACATCGATGGGAACGACCCAAACCGGGCTGGCCCGAAACGCAACGCTCGAGTTGGTAAGGGCGCTGGGCGGGAAAAGCGGTAAACTCGGTTTATGAATGCCGCGACACCCCCCACCGTAGATTCGACGCCCCTTCATTCGGCGGCGACACGTCCCATTATTCGGCAATTGCCGCCCAACCTGGTCAACCAGATTGCCGCCGGCGAGGTCATTGAGCGGCCCGCGTCGGTGGTCAAGGAATTGATCGAGAACGCGATCGACGCCCGGGCCTCGCGGATCGAAGTGACCATCGAAGGCGGTGGCAGCGAACTGATTCGCGTCGCCGACAACGGTTGCGGCATGAGTGCGGATCAATTGCCGTTGGCAATCACGTCGCACGCGACCAGCAAATTGCCAACCGATGAAGCTCTGTTTTCTGTCGGGACACTCGGGTTTCGCGGTGAGGCGCTCGCGTCGATCGGCAGCGTTTCGCAAATGACCATTCGCAGTCGCAGCGGCGAAGACGATGCCGGAAATGAATTGTTTGTTCGCGGTGGCGTTGCGGAACCGGTCGCGCCCTGTGCCAGTCCCGTCGGCACGGTGATGGAAATCCGCAATTTGTTCTTCAACACCCCCGTGCGGCACAAATTTCTCAAGACCGCCAACACCGAACGCGGTCACATCACCGAAGCCTTCACGCGGCTTTCGCTGGCCAACCCGCACGTCGATTTTGTGCTCCGCAACGGTTCACGAATCATCTACGACCTGCCGGCAACCCAGCGTTGGTCGGAACGCATCGCCGCGTTCTTTGGCGATGAAGTCGCCGAGAACCTGATCACGATTCGTGGCACCGACGACCCGATCTCGATTCACGGTTACGTCTGTGACCCCTCGGTGTCACGCGGCAACAATCGCATGCAGTATCTGTTTTTGAACGGGCGGCACATTCGCGACCGATCGCTGCAACACGCCCTTGGCGAAGCGTATCGCGGTCTGCTGATGGTGGGCCGGTTTCCGGTTTGTTTTTTGCAACTGCGCATGTCACCGGAGATGGTGGACGTCAACGTGCACCCGACCAAACTGGAGGTCCGGTTCACCGACAGCGGACGCGTTTACGCGCGGCTATTGCAAACCCTGCGGCATCAATTTTTAAAGACCGACATGACGCATCGGGTCGGCAACGCCCCCACGCCACCGGCTGGCTCCGGTGCAGAAGTCAGTTTGAACGCGGTGCCGCAAGGCGGCCGTGTTTCAAGCGGCCCTGTTTCAAGCGGCGCTGCGTCAAGCGGCGAAGCGACCATGACGAGTGATTCGGTTCGCCGGATGGATGGTCCAGCGTCGGGTATGTCCGTTGCGGGTGTTTCGGCCGGTGGCTTTTCGGCCGGTGGTGTTGCCGGCGATCGAACACCCGCCGAGGCCGCTCAGCGACAGGCCGTGATGAACTGGGCGCGAACCGGCGTTTCGCCCGCCGCCAATCCTGGCGGCGACCACGCTTTGGGCAGCAGCCACGCTTTGGGCGGCGTCCCTGAATTTCGACCCTTTCCCAATCAAACGACGTCGATTCCCGCGACTCAACAGGACCTTGGTCGCGCCCTTGAACCGGAGTCGACTGGCAATTCCGCTGAAGATTCCACTGGCAAATCCACCGGCGCTTCCCCCAGCGTGTGTTACCTGGGATTCCAGGTGCATCAGCGTTATCTGGTCACGCAAGACGAAAAAGGCATGGTCATCATCGACCAGCACGCGCTTCACGAACGTGTGTTGTACGAAAGGATTTGCAAACGCGTGTTGCACGAAGGCCGGCCGCTCGAATCGCAACAATTGCTCGTGCCCGAACCCGTTTCCTTGACGCCCGCCGAACGCACCGCCGCACTCGAGGCCGCCGACACGTTGAAGACGATCGGTTTGACCATTGACGATTTTGGTGGCGATTCGATCGTGATTCGGTCCTATCCGGCCATGTTGCCGCGAACGCAGCCCGCCGAAATGCTGCGGACGGTCTTGGAATCCCTGCTGGGTGCCGGTAAATCGCCCGATCCGCAGGATTTGCTGAACCATTTGCTTTCGACGATCGCCTGCAAGGCCGCCGTCAAAGCAGGCGATCCGCTGTCGCCCGAAGAGATCACCAGTTTGCTGGAACAAAAAGATCTGTATCACGACACGCATCATTGTCCACACGGTCGCCCCACGGCACTGTTCTTCAGCCGGGATGAACTGGACCGGATGTTCGGTCGTCTGGGCCCACGCGGCCGCGGTGAAGTTCGATCCCAAGTTGCTCACAGCACACAGATCACTCAAGACACACAGATCAACCAGGGCACACAGATCAACCATGGCTCAGCGGCGTCCGCGAACCCGGCACCGTAGACCGCCCAATCAAGCCTCGATTCAAACCACCGCGCCATGTCGCTTCGAAATTTAAAAATCATCGTTCTGGTCGCGGGGCTGTCGCTGTTCTGCTATTGGACGCACCAGCGGACGCGGCATGCCATGGTGGTCGGCGACGCCCTGGAATTGATCGACAATCACTATGTCGAACCGGTTGAATCCCGCGAACTCATCCTGAACGCGCTAAAGGGTTTAACGGGGGGACTCGATCCCAACAGCGAATTCGTTCCGATGGAACAGTACCAGCAGTTGCAGGACGCGATGACCCAGGAATTCGCCGGCATCGGGATCTATATCATTCCCGCTCCCGATGATTTGGGTGTGCAAGTGCGGACGCCGCTGGTCGGGTCGCCGGCCATGCGAGCGGGAATGTTGGGCGGCGATATCTTTACCAAAATCAACAACGAAGACGTCGTGGGAATGTCGCTCAAAGAGGTCACCGAACGACTCAAGGGACCCGTCGGCAGCGTGGTCCAAGTTGCCGTGCTTCGCGGTGACGAAACGATTGAATTGGAAATCACGCGTGACCGAATTCAAATCGATTCGGTCATCGGCGACCATCGCAACGAAGACAACCAATGGGTCTATCGGCTAAACCATCACCCGCGGATCGGTTACGCGCGTCTGACGACCTTTGGCGAAAAAACGCCCACTGAACTGCGTCAAGTCCTCCAGCAGTGCGACGACGTCGACGGCTTTATTCTGGACCTGCGGCACAACGGCGGGGGGTTGCTGGAGACCGCCGTTGCGGTTTGTGATTTGTTCCTTGCCGGCGGCAAGGTGGTTTCGACGCGGATTCGCGGTGGGGTGATCGATTCGGAACGTTTGGCAAGTCCGGACACGGTTTTAAATCCCAAAGTCCCCATGGCCGTTTTGGTCGACCACCAATCGGCCAGCGCCAGTGAGATCGTCGCGGCGGCGCTGCAAGACCAAAAGCGCGCGACCATTATCGGTACGCGAACCTTCGGCAAGGGCACCGTACAAAACGTGATACCGCTGGAGGTGGGCCGCAGCGCACTGAAGTTGACGGTTGCCAAGTACATTCGCCCCAGCGGCGAGAACATCCATCGCGATGAAAAGGCCACCGAAGAAGACACCTGGGGTGTGATGCCGACGGAGACCGACACGATCGAATTGGAGGATTCGCAATGGATCGAATTGTTCCGTGCGTGGTCGCGAGCTTCGTATCCCTACGCCGCCAAATTGCCGGAAGACTTGGTGCCTGAGGAAAGCGAAACAGAATGGACGGACCCACACATCCAGCGGGCGATCGAAATTCTGGTTCCGCAACCCGTCGACGCTTCGTAAAGACAACCGCACCAATGGGTCGTGCCTGCGGCATGATGCGACGCGCCCGGTTGCAGCATGGAGCTCATCAAGAATCCGGCGGCAAGACCATCAACGTTCCACGCAACCGGTGCTCGGGGCGATTCCCCGACGCGGGAAACGATTCGGCGACCACCTGACGCAGTTGTTTTGACAGTGCCTGGATGGTTGCTTGGTGGGCCGGTTTTGCACGCAAGTCGCCGAAGGCAAGGTTGGTTTTTTCCAGCGGATCGGCGACATGATCGTAAAGCTCTATCCCATTTTTGCCATCGTTCCAAAGCGTCAGTCGATGGGTCGGCGTGCGAATCGAATAGCCGTCGAATTGGGTCTTCTTCGCACGATCGCGACGTTGCACCTGAGTGATCGTGTAGCCACGTCCCGGTGCGGAAACGTCGCGCAGCATCGGCACCAAAGATTGGCCGTGCAAGGTTTGGTTGACGGGCACGTCACAAAATTCGGTTAGCGTTGGGAACAAATCGATCAGCCCCACGGGCGACTGGCAAACTTGGCCACCCTTGATTCCCGGTGCGGCGATGATCAATGGGACCCGTGCGGATTGTTCAAACAGACTTTGTTTTTGCCACAATCCCTTTTCGCTCAAGTGGTACCCGTGGTCGCTGGTGAACACGATGATGGTGTTGTCGGCCAAGCCGTTGTCGTCCAGCGCGTCGAGCACCTTGCCGACTTGTGCGTCCATGAATGTGGTGCTGGCATAGTAGGCTTGAATGGCCTGGCGCCGAAGCGGATCGGTCAGCTTTTCTTGCTCTCGTTTTTTGCTCATCAGGGCCGCCGCCGGCACGTCGGTGATGTCTTCGGCCACGTCGTCGGCGATCGGCATCGCGTTGACGTCGTAGCGCTCGAAATACGGTTTCGGCGCGACGTACGGCGTGTGCGGACGGTAAAATCCGACGGCCAGGAAAAAGGGCCGTTCGGGTCGTGCCGCACAGCGTTGCAGCACCCACTGGGCATCGTCGGCCATCATGCCGTCAGTGTGCATTTCGTCGGGCCGCGGTGACGCGTACCAGGAAAGTGTCCCGCCGAAGCTGCCCTTTCGCAAAGTGAAAATATCCGGTTCTTCGATCAAGCGATCGCAACCAGCCGGATTGATTTCCATTTCCCATGACGACGGGTCATCGTGCCCGTTGGTGCCGACGCTCTTGGGAACGTGATAGTGATACAGCTTGCCGATGCGTGCGGCAAAGTAATTGTCCAAGCGGAATGCTTGTGGCAGCGAAACACGTTTGGGAATGGTGTCGCGAAAAATCTGTGCGTTGGCAAGAATCCCGGTGCTGTTCGGGTACAAACCGCAGAGCATTGAATTGCGGCTGGGGCCGCACAGAGGAAATTGACAATAGGCGTTTTCGAAACGCACGCCTCGGGCCGCCAAGCGATCAATATTGGGCGTTTGAACATCGGGGTCGCCGTAACATCCGATGCGGGTGTTCAAATCGTCGGAAATCAAAAACAGCACATTGGTACGTTTTGCGGGCGTCGATTTCGGTGCACCCACTTGGGCCGCCGACACGCCGGCAAACGCCAGGAGCAGCGTGGAGAGTATCGAGATTCGAATCATGTCAAAGCCGCGACGGGGAGGGAGCGTGAGAAAAAAATGGAGCGGACCCCGAGTCTACTCGTCTGGTTTTTGCTCGTGGGGTAAGGGTTCCGCGAAACTTTCGCCCGCCGAACGGGTTAAACCCGAGTGCTTGTCTTGTGAATCAGGGTGTTCGTTTTTTGAATGGCTGCGTTCGTTTCGTGAATCCCTGCGTTCGTTTTTGGATCACGGCGAAACAAAACAGCCGTGTCCTCGTTGAAAGCAGCGACCATTGAGGTGCCCCAATGAGATATTTGCTTCTTGCGTTCGGCATTTTGGGTGCCACGCTTGCCAGCGGCGACAATCCCACCTCAACTTACGATCCGCTCGCGGCACCGACGGAATCAATCGGCACAATGACCGATAGCATCGTCCGCGATGGAAAACGCGACCGCGACATCCCGATCAAGATTTATCTTCCGGCGGTAAAGAAAGCGGCCCCTGTGCTGCTCTTCAGTCATGGCCTGGGCGGTTCGCGCGACGCATGCAGCTACTTGGGGAAGCACTGGTCCGCGCGTGGCTACGTTGCCGTTTTTTTGCAGCATGCCGGAAGCGATGCGAGCGTTTGGCAAAACGCGCCGCTGCGTGAACGGTTGTCGGCGATGAAGCGTGCGGCCAATGGCAAGAATGCGCTGGCTCGTTATCAAGATGTGCCGGCGGTCTTGGACCAGCTGGAGAAGTGGAATCAAGAACCCGACCACACGCTGTTCAAGCGATGCAATTTGGACAAAGTGGGCATGTCTGGACATTCGTTCGGTTCGGTGACGACCGCGGCGGTCAGCGGTCAGTCCTTCTTTCGACAAGGCCAACGATTCACAGACCGGCGGATTGATGTCGCGGTTCTGCTGAGTCCCAATCGGCCTCAGCAAGGCAAACCCGAGGACGCCTACGGTGACGTCTCCATTCCCTGGATGCTGATGACGGGCACCAAGGATATTTCGCGAATCAACAACACGACGGTGGAGGATCGTCGATCCGTTTATCCAGCGCTACCAAACAAGATTCACAAATACGAAGTGGTTTTGAATGACGCCGAGCACTCGGCGTTTTCCGATGAACGCCGAGGCTTTCGAAACCGGCGCAATCCGAATCATCACCGTGTCATCCTGGCGTTGTCGACTGCTTTCTGGGATGCGCATTTAAAGGACGATGACGCGGCTCGGAAATGGTTGCACGGCGCATCGGCGAAGTCAGTGATGGAACCCAAAGATCAATGGCAATTGAA
>JBCCRW010000278.1:0-7725 GCA_039201055.1 Planctomycetota bacterium
CCGACCACCACCGGCGCGATCCAAATCTCCACCCACGAGACGCTGAAAAAACTTAATGGAATTCCCGTGAAGTCCTCCTGCCAGGGCGATGCGAGCGCGATCACCGCGTGCGCGAGCACCCAGCCGCCCACGCCCCCCAAGATCGCCACGATAAAACTCTCCAGCACAATGATCGTCGTCACCGTCTCGCGGCGCGCACCCAGTGCTCGCATCACCGCAATGTCGCGGCGGCGGTCATTCATCGAATTATAAATCGCCACCAACACACCCACGGCGGCGACAAAACACGTGATCAACGTGATTGCCATCATGGCGTACGCGACCGGTCCGATAAACAAATTCATCAACTTGCTGATCGCACCCACCGGTGCGGCCGCTCGCGCCCGACGACTCTCATTGACAGCATTGAGTAACCCCGGGCCACTCATAAAATCCGTCTTGACCAAAATCGCGGTGACTTCGCGTTCGGGGATCGTTAGCGGCTTGAGTTCAAGGTAGCGACCCTGTTCGCGAAGCTTCTGGTTTTCGGCCGCGACCGGGGACGTGATTTTCGCGTCCTCCTCGTCGACGTCGTTGGCATGGCCATCCATCAAATAAAAGCCTTCCAAATTGACAAACGCCGCGCGATCTTGCGGCGTTCCCGTGGGGGCCAAAATTCCCACGACGGTGAAACCCTCGGCGTGTTCTTTCCCCTCGGGACTGCCATGGGACGGGTTGATGACGTCACCAATGTTGATGTCCATGGTTTTGGCGGCCTGATGACCAAGCACGGCCTCAAAGTACCCGTGCTGCTCGTTGAAGGTTTCCAGCGCTCGCCCATCGCGAAACCGAAACTCCTGGTCCACACTTTTTCCATAGCGCAGCTTTTCAAAGAATTCCGGCGTGGTTCCCACCAAACGATACTTGCCAAAGAAGTCGCCCAAGGCCAGGGGAATCGCATACCCGCCGGCCACATAAGATTCGTATTCGCCGCCCACCTGACCCAGCGCCGGGTCGCCCCCGCAACGTTCCACCGCCGCCGCCCGCTGCGACTGGTCCATGAACTTCATCAAATAGGTGTACGGCAGGTTTTCGATCGGCTCGCTTAAGTAATAAACGCTGTTGAGCGTCAATTGCAGATCGCTGCCGGGTGGCCCCACGACCAAGTTGTAACCCACCGTCGCGTTATTGGTGAATGTGTCGCGAACGATGCCATAAATCGAAACGACAATCACCACCAGCGCCACGCCAAGCAGCAGCGAGAGCGTTGTCAGGATGCTTGAAAGGGGCCGATGGCAAAAATTTCGCCAAGCGATTTGTAACAAATTCACGCGGCGTTCTCCGCAAAGGCTCGGTTGATGCTTTCGAGTTTGTCGATCCGATCAAATTGCTCGGCCACTTTCATATCGTGCGTCACGCACAACATTGAAATGCCTTCTTCGCGGCATCGATTGCGGATCAATTCCAACACCGATTCGGCCGAATGGGGATCGACGTTCGCCGTGGGTTCGTCGGCCAGCAGCAGTTTGGGTTTTCCCGCCAAAGCGCGGGCGATGGCGACCCGCTGTTGCTGGCCGACGGACAATTGATCGGGTCGGTAATCGATGCGGTCGCCCAGCCCGACTTGATCCAATAGCGATCGCGCCCGTTCGGGATCGGCCTTGGAACGGCCAAAGGTCATCCCCAGCTTGACGTTTTCGATGGCCGTAAAGGCGGGCAAAAGATTGAAGGTTTGAAAGACGTAACCGATGTTCGAGGCCCGGAAGCGATCGCGTCCCTGTTCGCTCAAGCGAGTCAATTCGATGTTGGTAAAGCGAATCGATCCTGAATCGGCCGCCAACAGTCCCGCGATCAGGTGCAACAGCGTGGTTTTCCCACCGCCGCTTTGACCGATCAACGCGATCTGCTCGCCCGCTTGGATTTCGAACTTCGGTATGTCCAAGACCGTCAAGCTGCCCCCGCCGGGTTGGGGAAACACCTTGGTCACGTCGATCATCGTCAGCATGCTGTTACTCGTATTTCAACCACGTCGCATGGCACAGTGCTCATCCACGTCGCATGGCACAGTGTTCACCCACGTCGCATAGCTCGGGCAAGCCCACGATCGCTCTCTCGTTTCTTGATCGTCTGGCGTTTGTCGTGAAGCTGTTTTCCCTTGACCAAGCCCATCACGCACTTGGCGATGCCTCGCTGGTTGAAATACACCCGCAGCGGGACCAGGGTCAGTCCACGCTCGTGGGCGCGGCCGGCGAACTTTTCGTACTCCCGAGCATGCACCAGTAGTTTCCGGGGGCGGCGTGGATCGTGATTCCACGATCCGGCGTTGTTGTAGTGGGCGATGTCCGCGCCAATCAGCCAAAGGTTGTCTTTTTTGTCGCGAATGTAAGCTTCGTCTAAGGACAATTTGCCCTCGCGTATCGATTTCACTTCGCTGCCCAGCAACATCATGCCGCATTCAATTTCGTCCAAAATCTCGTAGCGGTATTTCGCTTTTCGGTTGTCGGCGACCATCGTGAAATTCGAAGCCGGCGATTTTTTGCCGCCCTTGGCTCCTTTAACGCCTTTGGATTTCTTACCGCCTGATTTGTTTTTTCCCGCCACGCTGTTTTCCCGCCATGCTGCACGATCGTTTGTCGTGATGAAAATTGCGATTGCCGACTCACCCAGTGCTACTCACCCAGTGCCTGCATCAATTCGTTTAGTTCTTCGTCAATACGTTGCGGCGAGGAAATCGGGTCGCTGCAATCGAGCGTAGATGCGATTTCTTCCCGCATCGCCTTGGCCAATGCGCCGCGCAAGCGGTGCACGGCGACTTTGACGGCCCCGGTGGTGATGCCGAGCCTTTGAGCGACCGTTTCGTAGCTTTGCGCGTCCGGCCCGGGCATCAGGAGAGGCTTGATGGCCGCAAAACGTTCGCCTCGACCCGCCGTCACTTGAACGTTTTCGACTCGCGCGATGGCCGCATCGATGACCTGCATGGCCCAGCGGCGTCGGTACAGCGTTCCCGCCGTTTGCGTATCCGACGGCTCGAGTGAATACCGTTGTTCCCCCAGTTGGATGTCCAGCGAAAACGTCTGCCGGTTCCCGCCGCGACGCTGTGTGTTTTCGCTGCGGTGGCGGTTTCGCACAAAATTTTGGCAGGCGGTCAGCAAAAACGATCGGAAACGACCGCGGGCGGGATCCGCAGCAACCAGCCCATTGCGGGACAACAAATCGGCAAAAAAGCCCTGCACCGAATCCTGTGCGTCGTCGGGTGATTGGCCGGTCCGGCGAAGATACGCGTAAAGCGGATACCAATATCGTTCGCACAGCAGCTCCAGGGCCGCTCGGGCTACGCCCGAATCCGCATCGCCGGCGTCGTCAAATCCGCTGTTTTCGGGCCCCGACTGCGAAGGATTTTGCTGGGAATCCTCTTGCTGGGAATCGTCTTGCGGGGCCGTCTTGGGGCCGGTAATCCGGATTTCGCCGTGCCGACCCGACGCCTGCAAGACTTCCGTCCAACAGGTTGTTTCAAATCGGCGAGAACGCGGGTGTTTTGAATCGTCCATTACGTATCATCTTTGCATGACATCGACTCCGGACGAAGCGCCCCACCCCGAGAACTCGCCGAAAACCGCGACCGAGGAATCCACGCCAAGCCCCAGTTCGGGGTCCAGTTCGGGGCCCAGCCCAGGACACAGTTCGAGCCCCATTTCTGGCCCCAGCTCCGGCCCGCCGGCCAGCGACACGGCCTCCATTCCGGACCCGGACCAAACGCTTGACGGCCAAACGATTTTGCCGGGCTTGGGCGGGGCCCGAATATCGACAGGCGTTCACCCAGGCGGCGGTGTGATCACGACGGGCGATTCCCCCGCCGGCCAGTCGCCGTCTTCACCCGGATCGAAGCCGTCCCAAGCAACGAAACCGTCCCAAGCAATCGGCGAGCTGACCGTGCGGTCGGGCGGCCAAGCACAGACGGAAGCCGACTACCCACCGGATTTGCGATCCTTCGGCGATTATGACCTGGAGAGCGAAATCGCTCGTGGCGGCATGGGCGTCGTGTATCGGGCGCGGCAAAAGTCGCTCAACCGCATCGTCGCACTCAAGATGATCTTGTCGGGTCGTTTTGCCGGTCCCGACGAACTGCGGCGATTTCGCGAAGAGGCCGGTGCGGCGGCGCGGCTGGATCATCCGTGCATCGTGCCGATTTACGAAGTCGGCCAGCACCAGGGTCAACACTATTTTTCGATGGGCTTGGTCGACGGCCAAAGCATGGACCATTGGCTGCGGCGAGGCCCGATGCAGGTCGATATCGCGGCGGCGATGCTGCGCTCCATCGCCGCGGCGATGGCCTACGCCCATTCCAAAGGCGTCGTCCATCGCGATTTGAAACCCGCGAATATCTTGATCGCCGAAGCCGACAGCAGTGCATCGCAATCGTTATCGCCGCGGATCACCGATTTTGGCCTGGCCAAGCAAACCGGCCGTGATGACATGACGGGCACGGGCCAAATTTTGGGGACGCCGTCGTACATGGCCCCCGAGCAAGCGACCGGCAATACCGATGCCGTCGGGCCACTGTCGGATGTCTATTCCATCGGCGCGATCGGCTACGCGATGGTCACCGGCGGGCCGCCGTTTCGCGGTGCCACCACGATGGACACCTTGCGGCAGGTCATCGACCGCGAACCGGCACCACCGCGACAACTCAATTCGGCGGTGCCGCGTGACCTCGAAACGATTTTGCTGAAATGCTTGAACAAAGATCCGCGAAAACGCTACGAAGATGCCGCCGCGTTGACCAGCGATTTGGAACGCTTTATCGAAGGCGGCGAAATCCAAGCACGGCCCATTTCAAGAATCGAACGTTTTGGCCGAACGCTGTACCGCCACCGCGTCGCCGCGGCACTGACGTCCAGCACGCTGTTGCTGCTGCTGGTGATGGCGATTTGCGGACCGCTGCTGGCGCTGTCGGAAAACCGCGCGCGTTCGTCCGCTGAAACCGCGTTGCGGGATGCCAAGGCCGCCCGCGCCAACGCCGAAATCGAAAAACAACGCGCCCAGGAAGCCAGCGAGGAAGCCCAGCGTCAACGCGATGCCACCGAAGTTGCGTCGCAAAAACTTGCCGAACAAACGCAAAAGAACCTGGCCGATTTATACGCCGGCGAAATTCACTGGGCCTATCGATCGTGGACCGACGGTGCCGTCCGCCGCATGCGCAACCGTTTGCAGCGGAGTCCCGAGGATCAACGCGGCTGGGAATGGGATTTCCTGGATCAACTTCCCGAAGCCAACACCCGTTTGCTGCAGGGCCACAATTCCGCCGTCGGGCAGGTCGTCGTCGACGCCGATGGAAAAACGCTCAGCACCGTTGGCGAGGATCGGTACATTCTGAAATGGGATTTGGCCAGCGGCAAAATGATCCAGCGTCGCAGCCAAGCGGCCGCGTTCAACCGGATCTCGCCAGACGCCCAAACGCGATTGTCGATCACCCCCGCCGGTCTGTCGGTGGCGGACATCGAATCGTCCGACGCGATCGTTGTCGATCCGGTGGCCGACGATTCGATCGTGGATCTGCGTTGGTCGGCCGATGGCCGGACCGCCGCCATGTTGTGCCAAAACCAAAGCGACGCTTGGCTGCGTCTAATCAACGTGCCGCTCGTGCGCGATCAACGCTTCGACGCGACGATGCTGCTGCCGGTTGTCCCGATTCCCGCCACCGGGGACACGTGCCTGACGCTGGCCGTTTCCAACGACGGCACCATCATTTGGGTCGGAACGCAAAATGGCCGACTGCATCGCTTCAATCGAAGCAGCAAGAAATGGAACGAAACACCGGCCGCGAAAAACGCGGATGCGTCGACCGCGTTTGCCGAATTCAACGAGCCCATTTCGGCGCTGACGCAATCCGCCAACACACAAAAACACAGCACCGAGGAACTCAGCACACAAAAATATAACATCCAGGGGCAAACCCTGTGGGTGGGAACCCAACGCGGTTCGGTTTTCAAATTGGACGCCCGCGACGGCAGCATCCTGCAAACCCGCCGGCGGCAACTGCGTCCCATCCGCGCGATCGCGTTGTCACCGGACCGACGACTCGCGGCCATCGCCGGCGATTTCACTCAGGTGCAATTATGGGAAACCGAGCGACTCGATGAGGTCCACCGACTGGCCGGAGCCAGCGATCGATATGACGATGTTGCCTTCACTAGGGATTCAAATAGCCTGGTCGGCTGCGGCGATAGCGGGGTCAACGTTTGGAAATTGGAATCCAGCATCACCAGCGGTCTGGAATCGCTGACGCGTGATTATCGGGTCGCCGTCGACACGCGTCGCCAGCCGCTGACGATGTGCCCGGCCGGCCGTCCCGGCGCCGCGTGGCTGCTTGACCGCAGCGGAAGCGTCGACCTGTGGGACATCCGTGAACATCGACCCATTCGACGTCTCCGCGCTGCCGTCGTCGGCGAGATCGCGACCGCGATCGCGGTTTCGGGCGACGGCGATGAAGTGGCCGTCGCGCTGCAACCCACCCGCGGCGATGCCAACGCGCGAATCGAGGTGTGGGGCACACTGGCCGAAGAAAAACGACGCACCCTGCAAACCTCGGTCCGTCAAATCGACAGCCTGATTGCGATGCCCGAGCGGCCCGGCTGGATCGCCGCGGGCGGATCGGTCACCCAGCAGCCCGGCGGAATTGACGACAACTCGGTCGCCGATCGGCCGGGGCAACGCGAAATCAAGACCGCGATCGAATTGGAACAGCCATCGAAAATTTTGGTGTTTCGAAATCAAGACACTCGCGCCACGGCGCAGTGGTTTGCCCGATCGCCACGATGGAACCGCCTCGCGCGGATTCCCGGTCAATCCCACATCGTGGCCACCAGCGACGATGGCAAAGTCAGTCGCATCGACGTGGAGACCGGTCAAATCGTTCGCGAGATGCGGGCGATGATTCAAATTCAATTCTCCGATGTCACGGCCAGTCCCGATGGACAGCGGGTTGCCGCGATTGGCAATGACCGACGTTTGCGAATTTGGAATGGCGACGACGGTGTTTTGGAAACCGTGATCGAACAAGCCGGCACCGGCTTTTATGGATTGCGATTTCTTTCGCCCAACCGACTGACAACGGTTTCCGACGATGGGTTTATGCGAATCTGGCGTGTCGAAGATGGTGCCGAAGTTTTGCGTTTGCCAACCGGAACGTCCTCGCCCCGCGGCTGGATCGTTACGCCCGACGCCGGCGCGATTTTGTTGACCTCCGGCGATCACGCCATCCGTTCCTGGTCGCTGCGACGCTCGCTTTCCAACGATGCGGATCCCTGGGATACAAATGTCTGGGATACAAGTGGCGCCGCGATCGCGGATCGGGATGCACAAAGCCAGCAGCCATCCGATGCGCTCGACAAACGTATCCAGTTGATCGATCTGCAAACCGGTCAAATCGATTCCATCGCCCAGCGTTCGAAACCAAATGATGCACCGGCCAATGGAATCATCAGCGAAAACGGCCAGTGGACGCGGCGCGATGACGCGACCACGGTGCGAATGACCGCATCCATCAACGCCGGATCGGCAACCCTATCATCCGCCACGCGGACCTACGGTGGCTTTCGTTTGCCCGAGCGATACTCGTTCGGATTGCGGTTTCAAAGCGACGGGCCCATGGGTTTGTTCATGGGGCTGCTGGATGACCAGGGCAGCATGCTCGGGGCTTCGTTCCAATCCGAACGAAATCCTCTGGACAATACCCGCGGCATCTCG
>JBCCRW010000279.1:0-7703 GCA_039201055.1 Planctomycetota bacterium
ACGTTTTTTGATCGCGGCGCGCCGTTGGCGGATCGAGTTTCATCGTGGCTGTCGCCTAGTGTCGATTTGTTTGTCGCCGGTGGTCGCGAAGTCATCGCATCGATTCGGCAACTGGACGGGGATGTCTTGCGGGTTCGTCCCACGGTTTCCAAGTGGCGCCGGGTGCGGATGATGGCGAAAACGTTTTTGCGGCAACGAGTGTCTCAGCGGCTCGCAAAACAGCGGCGCGGAAAACGGCGACTTGGAAACCAGCAGCTGGACGGAGGACGCACCGGATGATCCAGACCGATTCGCTGCGTCATTCACGGCATTCCGTTTATCGCATCTCGCGACGCAGCGGCAGCAATTTCTATCGCTCATTTCATTTGCTACCGCCGCACAAACGCAGCGCCATGTACGCGTTGTACGCGTTCGCGCGTGTGACCGACGACCTGGGGGACTGCGATGAACCGACTTCGATTCGCGGTCGCTGGCTCGATTGGTGGCGGCAAGCGACGGCATTGAATTTGATTGGCGAAGACGAATTACGGCAGGTGATTTTTCCGGACGAATTTCGCGATGAAGACCTGGCCGATGGCGGTCGGCTGCGCACGCTGGCGGTGGACGTGTTGCCGGCGGTTCGCGATGCGGCGATCGAATTTTCGATCCCGTCGCGATACCTGCTTGAAATTGTCGACGGCGTTTTGGCGGACCAGCAAAAAACGCGTTTCGATACCTATGAGCAGGTCGAACACTATTGCTACCTGGTGGCATCGGCGGTCGGCATCGCGTGCATGCACATTTGGGGTTTCCAGGGGGATCTGCCGCTGGCGGCCGCGACCGATTGCGGTGTCGGCTTTCAATGGACCAACATTCTTCGCGACGTTTCCGAGGATGCCGCCCGCGGTCGGATTTATCTTCCGCGTCAACATTACGAGCGACACGGTTTAAGCGAGGACGATTTGTTGCAGGGTCGCAGCGACGATCGTTTGCAGTGTTTGGTGCGTGATGAAGTGCGGCGTGCCGAACGACTGTTTGCATCGGGGTGGACCGTCTGGGATTCGCTGCATCCCGATGGTCGGCCGATGTTCAGCATGATGTGGCGAACCTATCGACGTTTGCTGGCGCGAATCGGCGAAGACCCCGGCGGCGTGATGAAGCGCCGGATCCGGCTGACACAGGGCGATAAATGGTCAATCGCGGGCCGCCATTTCATCGGTCCGCTGTTCCGCCGATTGCCGGTTCCACCCAAAGAGGTTTCACTGGCCAATCAATCGCGATAGTGCTTCTACGACCCCGTCATTTCCCACAACACGCCGCGTGTCGTTTCCGGATCGATGAATCCTGCCTTCTTGTTCAACGGGCCGTCGTGGGGAACTTCGCTTCGTGGCTGTAGTCCACGATCCCGAAGCGACGCCAGCGCCCCCGCGACGTCGTCGGTTTCAAAGCATAAGTGATGCAGCCCCTCGCCATGTTTCCGCAACACCTGCTGCAGGGGATGATCCGGTGTAAGCGGCTGTACCAGCTGGAGGTGCAAATTTCCCATGTCCAAATGAGTCAAACGCACCTGCCCCGTGGGGATGACTTCGTCGATCACCACCGGCAACCCAAGTGTATCGCGGTAAAATGTCAGTGCCTGATCGGTATCGCGAACCACAATGGCGATGTGGTCAAGTTTCTTAAACAGCGGTGTCTGGCTCATTCGACCGTTTTCCGTCGTAAGGTTTCATAAACATTCAGCAGAGCATTTGTGTCACCCACATTGCCCGGGAACACGATGTAGCCCAGCCCATCCTGGCGGCTTTCGGGCCCGAATCGCCAAACGGGGATTCCAGGTAAGATTTGCCCCAGCACGCGAGCACGCTGGACGTCGAAGGCATCGGTGGCCAAGTCCGAGGAAGTGATTCCGCCCTTGGCGACCAAAAAACGGAGCGGCGTTTCGATCCCACGAACAACTTTGACAAGGGCTGCGGAAACACGCCGCGACGCGGCCAGACTTTCGTCGCGATCGGAAAACGTCACCAATTCGCGCGAGGTGGCAAGCAGCGTGTCACGGCCGGCGGCAAGATTCGCATTGATCTTTTCGGTCAGCCGATCACAGAGCGCTTGGGCGCTTGCGTCCAGGCAAGCGTGGACCGGCAATTCCAAGCGTTGCAGGTCCGGGCATTGGTCGCAAAGCCGCTCCAGTTGCTCGGTTGATTTGGGAACGTGCGATCCGACCACAATCAGACCCGCGGGATGATCGCCACGTGAAATCTCACTTTCCCCAAGCAAATCCTGCTTGGGAATCTTGGCGGCCAGCCTGACAAAGTCCGCCGCGGTGCGATACAGGAACCGCTTGCCCGCGTCGCGCGCCGCACGAAGGGCGATGATCGCCGTTTCAACATCCGCCGGGTCCAGCGCGTTGATGATCAAGACGCCGCCAGCGGGAACCGACAAAATCTTTTCCACGATGGACGCTGTTTCAAGGCCGCGAAGGTCATCAATGGACAGGGATTCAATCGCTTGATCGGAAACACGTCCTGACGTTTTTTCGATCACCCAGCGGCGTAGGTTCGAATGGCGATATCCAAAACTCGCATCCGCGGCAAAGGGAGTCTGGGCGGCCGGGATCATGCGGTCGCCATCGAGTACGTAATGAATATCGTCAACGGTGACACGGCCACCGGCCGCAAAAAATGGGCACAGCACCGTGATCGCTTCGGGCATCTCGAGCCGCTCGGCAAGCGCCTCGATTTCGGCCGGATAGTGTCCTCGCAGGGTGGAATCGCTGCGTGAGATGCAGGTAAACGCCCGTCCGGTTTTGCCAGACGCGACCCGGAGCGAGTGGGCGATTTCGTCCACGATCCGGCGGGCATCCGATTCGGGCATCCCGCGCGAATTGGTGAGCACAAAAAATGCTGGATCGCGGGTTTGGAATTGTGCCACAAAGGTATCGACGTCCCACCGTGTCACGACGTCGACGCCGTGGACGCTTTGCGTTCCCGTTGGATCATCGTCCAGGGCCACGACCAAAGATTCCGAAGGGTCGGCCGGCGGCACCTTTGCCCCTACAGCGGGCAGCGTCACCCTTGCAGCGGGCAGCGCGGCGGTTACCCGCTGGAGCGAACGAATTTCCGATTCATCAATCATTTGCGACGCCCACTACACCAGGAGACCCGACGATCGCGATGCTGCGACAGGGGGCCCCGTCCCCACCGGCGACTTTGATGGGTAAGGCGATCCAGTGGCACGTTGGCGTTTGAATTTGATCGACGTTGTCCAAACCTTCGACAATGATGATGCCGGCACCCAGCAGAATCTTGTGGATTTCGGTCACCGCGGGCAGATCGTTGACGTCGGCAACCGACGGTGGCTGGACGCCGACCATGCGCACCTTTCGATCGACCATCCATCGTGCGAGCGATCGACTGATGGGCGAAAACTGATCGCGGTAATAATCAGGATCTCCCAGGTGCTTCGTCCAATCACTCCAGAAAATGATGGCGTCATCGGAAACAAATGAATCGGCCACGCTTCCCAAATGATCGACGGTGATTTCCTGTCGCGGCTGCAAATGGCGAACGTCGACCAACCAAGCCCGCCCCATGCAGCGATGCACGGGGATTTCGTCGATTGTCTGCGTTCCGGCCGCGAAATGAGTCGGTGCATCCATGTGTGTTCCACAATGGGAATACAGATGCAGCATTCGCGATAGCCAACCGTCCTTTGCAACCGTTGTATGAACATCGATATCGACGCCGCGAAGCGTGGGTTCCAGCGATATCGTCAGATCGATGATGCGGGATGCCATCGATTCAAACACTCCCCAGCGTGATCCAAGTGCGTTTTTCAGATGATTCGTACATTGCATCTTGAACGCGCAGGTTTTTCAAATAGTCCTCACCGTCGGTCTCAAAGGGCTGCTCGTTTTGAAGCGATTGGGCAAAGTGTTCCTGTGTGGCATGCACACAGTCGCCGGCAAACCCATGTTTGCTGGGTGCAAAATCGTGTCGAACTTCGGCCTGCCCAATCCGCTGGATAAAGATCGCTCCTTCATCGTCGAAACGAATCGTACCGCCATTGGCTTCCAACCAGAATTCTCCAAAGGTGTAGCGGGGGTTTTTCGCCGTCGATTCGTTAAATCGATTCGCGTCATACAGGCCCAGGCCGCCGGACGAAAATTCAAACATCGCGATGGCGGTGTCTTCGCCGGCGATCACGGGATTGAGCCGTCGGTGCAAACACATCACCCGGCTCATTTCACCCCCGAGAAATCGAAAAGTATCGATAATATGAATGCCCGCTTCGAATACAAGAAAACGGGGCATCGTTTGGAAATAGGGTTGTCTTTTCAAATAGGCATCGTCGCCGTGTCCATCGCCGGCGCGGTTGCGAAAGGTCATCGTGTGCAGTGTGTCGCCCACGACGCCACGGTCATAGAGGCGTTTGATTTCGCGATCCCAGGGCTGAAAGCGAAAGTTTTCGTGCACCATCAATCGTGCCCCCGCGCCCGCGGCGGTGGCCACCAGTCGTCTTGCGGTCGCCGTGTCCGGGGCGAGCGGTTTTTGACAAATCATGGCGATGCGTCGGCCGGCGACCTCGGAAACGATTTCCAAATGCGTGTCCGGCCGAGTCACAATGTCGACAAAATCGGGTTGAACTTTGTCCAACATTTCGCGGTAGTCGGTAAAGCTCTCGGGAACGCCGTATTCCTGGGCACAGCGTACGGCCCGCTGGGCGTCGACATCCGCAACGGCGACCAGATCGACCGAATCGATACGATTCCAGGCGTCCAAATGAAACGGTGAAAAGTAGCCGCAGCCAATGATCACTCCACGCAATCGTTTCACGCGTTCGTCTCCATGGATGTTTTCGTAAACCCGGTTTCATCATGGATGGGCAAATCCGGCCGAATCCGACTCCATGCCAAGATGGCGGCAATATTCATTGCCGCAGCCAGATAGAAGAATAAATCATGAGATCCCCACCATTGGTTCAGATAGGGAAATGACGTTGATGCGGCGAGGGCCCCCAGATTTCCGACCATGTTCATCGAACCGGAGACCGCGCCGGCGTCCTGGCGACCGATGTCCATGCAAGTCGACCAGGAGGGTGATAGCACCATGTCGCTTCCAAAGATCGCCAGGCACATGCACGCCACCGCCGTGATGGGCGTTTCCATTTGCACGCACAGCGACATGCCAACCGCGGCAAAGACAAAACCTGTCATTGCCGGCAGCCGACGTGATCGTCTCCAACGTCCGGATTCAAATAAGCGGTCTGTCGTGAAGCCGGCGATCCAGTTCCCAAGGACTCCGCAAAGCAACGGTGCCGCATTGTAAAGCGCCGTTTGCATGGATGTCAGTTCATAGGTCTTTTTCAAATAATCGAAGAACCAGGTGACCGTGAAAAAGACCGTAAAGTTGTGCGCGACATATTGAAACATCAACAACAACAAGTTGGTCGATCGGAGCATCACCGCCGTCGGCAACGCGGCGGCTTGGTGCGGCGCTGCGGCGTCCGCATCAGGTGATGGTGTGGGTTGTTCCGCTTGCACCGCATCGTCTTGACCCGCCGCGGCCGTGACTTTGGTGTCGCGATGTTGCAGGATGTAATCGCGTTCGCGATCCGACACGGCCGGGTGTGTTTCGGGGGTATCACGAAACGCGAGCCACCACACGATGGCGGTCACCATCCCGACCAGTCCAAAGCCGATGAACGTTGGACGCCACCCACCAAGAACTTGCATCAGCCCGACGACCGTTGGCATCGCGAGTGCTGCGCCCAAACGCCCACCGGAAAAGCTGATTGAATTGGCGATGCCACGCTCGTTCATCGGCAACCAGGACGTCAGGGCACGCGTGATCGTTGGATAGCCGCCCGCTTCGCCAGCGCCAAACAAAAATCGTACGGCAAGCATCGAAAAGAACGTGCCGGCAATTCCAGTCAGCGCCGTGAACAAGGACCACAGCAAACACACGCCCGACAACACACTGCGGGGACCGAAGCGGTCGGCCAATTTGCCAGCCGGGACCTGAAACAACGCGTAGCCAAGCGAAAAAGCCCCCATGATCCAGCCCATCGAACCGTCATCAAGTCGCAGGTCTTCGCGAATTGAATCCTTGGCGGCGGCAATGCAAGCGCGATCCGCCCACATCAGGACGGAAATTAAAAACGCACCAAAGATGACAAAAAAGCGAATCGGCATAGGCGGCCACAGGGAATCGAGGGCCGACCATTAGAACGCATCCGGCAACCGCATGCGGCATCGACCCAAAGTAGCACGCCTCTCCGAGGCGTTACTCATCGCGGCCAAGACGCCAACACAAAGTTGCACGCCTCTCCGAGGCGTGACCCCACGCCCTACAGCGCTTCGATAATTTTGTCCGTGATCTCGACAGTGCCCAGCTTTCCACCCATGTCAGCGGTTCGTGCATCCGGATCGGTCAGCACTTCGGCAATCGCGGTTTTGAGATCGGCGGCGGCCTGCAGCGTTTCGGGGTGGCCAAGCCAGTCCAACATCATCGCGGTCGAAAGGTGCATCGCGATGGGATTGGCGATGCCTTGCCCGGCAATGTCCGGCGCCGAACCGTGCGACGGTTGAAACACGGCGGCGTCTTCACCAATATCACCCGAGGGCGCCATGCCCATCCCGCCGACGATTCCGGCGGCCAAGTCGCTGAGGATGTCACCGAACATATTTTCGGTCACCATGACATCAAAATCTTGTGGTCGACGCACAAGAAACAGGGCCGCCGCATCGACGTAAACGTATTCCGCTTGGATGTCCGGAAACGCTTTGGCGACTTCGTCAAAATGGTGGCGAAAAAAAACCATCGACGGCAACACATTGGCCTTGTCAATCAAAGTCACCTTTTTCTGTTTGTCACGTTGCCGCGCCCACGTGAAGGCAAGCTCGCAAACTCGCCGGGCACCCGTGGCGGTGATCCGCATCCGATCCTCGGCCAGCGGTGCATTCAAATCCAAGTCGCCACCGCGACCAAAAAACAAACCTTCGGTGCTTTCGCGAACCAGCACGAAATCGATATCGCCGGCCGCGTATCCCTTCAGCGGCGTGTCTTGCGGATGAAACAATTCGATTGGTCGGACGCCGCCGTACAGCCCAAGACGCTCCCGCAAGTCCAATTGGGGCGCGATTTCGCGTCCATCGGGATAGCGAACATCGGGCAACCCCATCGCGCCCAGCAACACCGCATCGGCCTGTCGGCACGCCTCAAAGGTCGCCTCGGGCAACGCTTCCCCGCTGCGTTGGTATTGCCCGACGCCGACGTCATGCGGTTCGAGGTCAATGACGACGTTTTCGAATCTTGGTGCGATGGCTTCCAAAATTCGCATCGATTGGTCGCATACTTCGGGGCCAATCCCGTCGCCCCCGAGTGTGACGATGCGAAAATGTTGGCTCATGCTGGTGCTGCTTCGAAGGAAGGGGAATTGCCGCAACGCTGGAAAACACAAACGATACGGTCGATGACCACTCACGATCAATCAGGCCCGCGACCGGGCGATGTGATGCCCACCACGGATGTTTCCGATCACTCGGTGAATGTTTCCGATCACTCGGCGGATGTTTACGATGATTCACGCCGGTCACACCCTGGGGCCCGTGCGAAATCGAGCGTGGTGATTGTCGGCGGGGGGTTGAGCGGCTTGGCCGCCGCCGAAGCACTGGCCCGGGCGCGGCCGGCCGGCGACCCGACGACCATCACGGTACTGGAAGCCAA
>JBCCRW010000280.1:0-7699 GCA_039201055.1 Planctomycetota bacterium
ACCAAACTCGCTGCTGATCATGATCAACGTTTGATCCAGCATGCGTTGTTGCTTGAGGTCTTCGATCAATGTTGAAAACGCGATGTCCAGTTCCGAGATCAATTGGTGTTGTTTCAAAATGCCGTCGTTGTGAACATCCCAGCCGGTGCCGTTGATGAAGTTCAAATTGTGTGACACTTCCACGAAGCGAACGCCTCGCTGGCACAATCGTCGGGCCAGCAAACAGCGTTGGCCAAATTCGCCACCGTATCGATTGCGAAGATCCGCCGGTTCGCGATCCAAGTCGAACGTTCGCCCGAAATCGGGGCCGGAAAGTGATCGCGCCTGCTGGACGGCGGTTTCGTAATCACGCACGGCCGCGTCGGAGACATCGCCGGGTGATCGTCGGTCGCGTTTTGCCGCCAGCAAAGCCCGGCGGCGATCCTGCCGTGCCGCGTCGATGATCGGTGGTGGCGACAATCCCGCCGGGCCACGCCGGGTGTCGGTCAAATAGAGGTACCCCGCCGACGCTCCCAAGAAACCGGGACCACGCGTGACATTCGGGTAGCCAATCAAGACGTAGGGCGGTACGCCGGCGACCGTTTCGGTCTGGTTCGCGATGATCGATCCGAGCGACGGATACACGAGCGTGCCGGTGACCTTGCGGCCGGTGTGCATGCGGTTGGTTGCGGCCGCGTGTTCGTCGATGACGTCATGGTGTACCGATCGCACCGCCGTGACGTGCTGCATCAGCCGCGCCGTTTTGCTTAGGTGTTCGCACACCCGGACACCGGCGACGGAGGTTTCGATCGAGGGATAATACGAACCGGCTTTGCGTGTCTTGGGGTCGCCCAGGCGTTTGGGATCAAAGGTATCGATTTGTCCCATGCCGCCGCCTAGCCAGATCGAAATCACGTGCTGGACGCCACCGGATGCTGACGTCGCCGAATCCGTTCTTGCTGCGTTGCTGGTTCTGGCGTTGCTGGTTCTGGCGTTGTTGGTGTCTGCGTTGTTGGTGTCTGCGTTGTTGGTGTCCGCGTCGGCACCCCTCGCATTGGCGGCGGCCGTGCCCGCGGTCAATGCCAAGCCGCCAATCGCACCCGACTTTAAAAGTTGTCGCCGTGTTTGATTCATGGAATCCAAACCCACATCGGATCGTTGAATTGAGACCAAATCCAATCTTCGTATCGCTGTCGCCACCGAGGATCCAGACGTTCATCGGGCGTGTCACCGATCTCGGCCCGGCGTTGCACTTCGATTTGAATGGAATTGGCTTGTTCGGAAAGGTGGTTGGACCAGGATACCCTGGGTAGCGGCGGCAATGGCGTCGGCATTTCGATCTGCTCGGGTGCAAGCACGCGCTGATCAAAACCATCACGAAGAAATTCGAGTGCCTGCCGCCTTTCGAGCGTCGACGGCAGCCGGGAATGCGTGTGTTGAAAGATGCAGTCGATCAATTGGCCCGGTGATTCCGCTCGAATCGCCAAGTCGGCCCAACGCGTTTGTCGCGATGCCGTTGTGATCCAGTGGGTAAAGACGCCGTTGGACAAGATCCCAGGCTGTAGCACATTGGGTTGGTGATCCCGACGGGCGACCATGGTTTGCCGGGCGCCCGACCAGCCGAATGCTTTGAGCACATCGCCAATCGCATTGGCCCGCGGCAGCGACAAGCTGGGTCGATCGCGTTCGTTGGAAAGCGCCGCCAACATCCAAGCCGCTCGCGGACGCCCAAGATCGATCATCGTCTTGGCCGGCCGCTTGGCTTCCGGATCAAACGACAGGGATTCAATATCCCACCGCCAGTCCGCCGCCGCCGCCATGGAATCGACGATTTGCTCGGCCGTCATTCGGCGGCGGTCGGGCCCCGGGAAACACCGAACCGCCGGATTGGATCGATGGTTGCTTTCGACGCTCTGGCGAGCATAAAGATCTGTTTTCATGATGGTCGCCACCAACCACCGCAAATCGTAGTGGTGGATTACGAAGGCATCGGACAGATCATCCAGCAATTGCGGGTGACTCGGGCGAGCTCGTGACCAATCATCCAGCGGTTCCACCAATCCGGTGCCCAGCAAACGGGCCCAAACTTGATTCACGATGACACGGGCGAAGCGTGGTCGCCGGGGTGACGTGACGTGGGCCGCCAATCGCTCGCGCGAATCTTCGGGATTGGCGGTTTCCCAAAGCGGCATTTCGGGCGAAACCGCTTTTGCATTGGGCCACGGCCACACGGGCTTTACCAATGCACCGGGGGCCAGGGTGACTTCAATTCGCGAATGTTTGCCCGCGTCGGTTTCGAAAAACGCGTCGGGAACCCGCGAGCTTTCGGGCACCCGCAGGGGCTTGCGGTATACCATCGCGGCGAGCGAATACAAATCCTGTTGCTTCCACGAATGGTACGGCGCGTCGTGGCAACGGGCACATTGCAGTTGTTGTCCGTTCATCGCCGCGGCCATCACGATCGCGCGCGAAGCCAGCGGGGCGTCGTTGTCGGCGGCCATCCAAAACCCGGCCGCACCGCCCAAGCGTTCATCCCCACGACCCATGATCAATTCGGTCATCATGCGGTCGATCGGTTTGCCGTCTCGCAGGCTCTCGTGCAGAAACCACCGGAACGGCCCGGTGTTATTTAGCGCCGGTTTGAGGAAGTTTGGATTTTCGGCCAAGAAGTCCTGAAAGTGACTGACCCAGTGATCGGCAAAACGATCCTCGTTGACCAATCGATCGACCCAGGCGTGACGTTGCCGGCGAAGTTCCAACGCGGTGGCATTCGGATTCGCATCGGCATCCCAATCCGCCCGCCAAGCCTGGACCCATGCTCGCGGCGGGATCACGCCGACGGTATCCAATGCCGCCCGACGCAAAAAGTCGTCGGCACTCAGACTGGGGCGCGGCTGTAATTCTTTTGCCGAAAGCTCCGTCTTGCCGGGCATCGTGGGCCATGTCGCGCCCTGGGCGATCCAGCGTCGCAAGGTCTCCGTTTCCCGACCCGATAGCGGCTCATCGGGCGGCATGGGGTCGCCATCGAAAGCGGCGTCGGGATCGTGAGCCAAAATACGACGCATCAATTCGCTGCCGTGCGGATCACCGGCGATGATTGCGGTCCGCTCGGAATCGCCCACCGCATTGACCGCCTCGGGTGCATCCAGCCGCAACCCACCCTCGGGGTCCTCGCCGTGACAACGCACGCAGCGCTCGCGCAAACTTTGCACGGCCGCCATCGCCGTGGGATCGCTCGGCCCGAGTGCCGGGTCGGCAAGCTCTCGTAGCCGCTGGATTTTGTCGTCGATGGCCCGATCGATTTCGGCGGCGGCCGGGCTGCCGTTGGCCTCGGGTGTGTTTTTCACGTCCAGGCCCGCGCTGTTGTCCAGCGGCGGACCGGCGATGTTGTCCAGTGGCGGACCGGCGATGTTGTACACGGGCGGACCCGCGCGGCGCACCCACCGGGCAGCCCGTTGATGACGCCGCCGCCAAAAGTCGTCCTGGGACGCCGCCAAGGCAAAACGTGTTTCGCGATCGAATGCGTCAAGTTGCCATTCCAGCATCTGGCGATGGGCGGCGATCGCTTCGTCCCGCAGCAATACCGGACTTTGACTTGCACCGGAGCTTCGTAGCAGCGTCCATGCGTCGTCCCCAGATTGCCGAATTGCCAACAACGCTTCGCCCGGTTCGACCCTTGACTTTTTGCTGCCCACGATGGTTTCCAGCACCACCCTGCGTCGACCGGCCAGGTTTTCGTCAATCGTGATTTTCGTTTCACGGTCGCCATATCCGACGCGGCGGGCATGGGGACCCGGACGCTCGGGCAGCGGCCGAACGGGCTGGTGCGCATCGGTGGTTTGGTCCGGCACGCCCAAGCGGGCGACACATTGATCGTCGACCCACAAGCGGGTCAGTCCACGGGCGCGGAGAAGCAATTCGTTGCCGCATTTGCCAAGGTCCGCGGTGGCGGCCATGCGAAGCACCACGGGGCCTGGCCAGGCATCGCGAACGCCAAAATCATCGTAACGATGTGGCAGTCGATGCAGGAAAAACGCATCCATCGAAAACGACGTCACGTCGCCGGAATCCACCCAACCCCCTTCCGGCGATGCGTTTGCACTGGACGCACCCGCGTCGATCGAAACGGTCACCGCATCTTCGCCGCAAGTGACCGCGGGCGGCTTCGCCGGGGGTGCGTGGTAAACAAAGCGTCCCGCCGCGACCGGTGCACTGGGCAGAGCTCGATAGATGGCGACGCGATCAAGCCAGCCACGAAAGCTGGATGATGCTTGACCGCCCATTGATGACGCGATCCAAACGTCATCGTTATCGGGAATCGGCGCCGCCTTGGTGGGCCCGGCAAGATCCCAGCGTCCTTTGGACGGGGCACCATTGATCCAGGCGACCATGCTGGTGGGGTCACCGAATTGATAGCCGACCAGCACGTGATTCCATGGCCGCGTCGGGTGCAGGGCGTTGTCGCTGGTCCAGCGATGCCAGCGGGTCGGCGACTTGCCACCTTTCGTTTCGGCTGGCCCGCGGGTGGCAAACAAAAAACTGACGCGTGTTTGCCGGCCGACCTGCCGCAACCGTAACGCCCAGTTTTGATTGTCTGCTGCAACGCCGACGTTCCCGGTGCGTCCTTTGCCAACAAGGTAGACGTTTTCTCCAGCCCCGATATCTTCGACCCGCAGCACCGCTTCCAAGGCGATCGCGTCACCATCGCCAAAATCGAACTTGCTGTTTTCTCCCAGATCCGGAATCACCAAGCGGGCACCGTGACCGGGAAAGTGCAACGCGCGGTTTTGTTCCGCCAACAACGGGAATCGGGGCGGCCGTGGTCCGACCGCCGATCCGCGCTCCAAAATAGATGTGCCGTCTATTTTGGATTTGCCGTCTAATTTGACCGGACGGATGGAAAAACCCATCCCGTCAATTCGCTCAACGGCATCCAGTGATTCAAGATCGAGATCGAGAATGGGAGCATCGTTTTCGCTCGCACGGACACCAAGAACCCCAGTCGCCCAAAACAAAAAGGCAAAGAGCGGGCCAAGCGTTCTTGGTCGGAACATGGAGCGGGAGCGGTTCGGCGGGCCTAGCGGGGTGGCAGTCAAAACGGCTCACCATCGTGAACCGATCGGTCGCCGCGGTGCAAATTCCGTTTTGCGGATTCTTTGCACCAAGATTGGCCGCGCGTGAGCCCATCATCGCCTGCCCCTCGCCCCTTCGTTTCTCAGGGGCCAGGGGAGCCAGGGACGCATTCGCGGCGGGGTTCCGGCTACGCGGGTTCCGGCTTCTGGCGAAGGCCGGCTACGGGGTGAGCACTGCGGCGGCGCGGTCGATCGTGTAATGACGCAGGACCGCACCGGCGGCCGCTTGGCCGCTCAAGAATGCTCCTTCCACTCGGCCGCCGGCCAGCCAATCGCCGCACGCACCCAGCCCCACCGTCGCATCCCACAAGCATTCCAGCGGGTTTTCTTCGTCGCCCAAGGCGTATCGCCAACGATGCGTCTGCCTCATCCGCACATCGACCTGGGCGACACCCGTGGCGTTTTGAAACGCGCAAATCATTTCGTCGCCGATGCGATCGGGTTGCCATTCGAGATGTTCACTCGACCACTCCGGTGAAGCGTGCAGTACCCATTGTTCGCCAACCGTGGACACCCGCCCGGGCTTGGAATCGTTGCGGGCGATCCAGGACAAGGGTCCCTCGTTGATGAACGCCGCGTCGAAGCCCGCCGCTTTGGTGTTTTGGCAAATAAACAGCGTAGCTAAACAGGGCTGCATCTTGATTCCCGCAAGCCGGTCGTGCCAGGCTGGATGTCGTTTCACAATGGCCGCCGTTTGGGCCGGCGGCGGGTTGAACAGCACCACGTCAAACCCATGAGCATCGTCGGCTTCATCAAAGGCCAAGGACCATTGGTGGTTTTTGTCGCGCTTCAAACCGACCAGGGTGTGTCGCAATTCCACAAGCAAGTCGGTTGCCAAGTGCTTTGCGATCGCGTTCATGCCGGGAACTCCGACGTAACGCGGTGTTTGCATTTTTTGATCGACGATGGTTCCGCCCGGGGCCAGTTCGACGATGCGGGCCATCCACGGCGCCGCGACACCGTCTTCGATCCAGCTTCGCACAAAGCGTTGGAAGCGAACGTCGCGGGCGGTGAAATATTGCGCCCCATGATCGAAGCGGGCCGTCAGCCGCCCGGATTCCGATTCACCCAAATCGACTCGCCGCGTGGCCATTCGGCCGCCCACGCCACGTGACTTGTCGTACACCGTGACGTCCAAGCCCTGGTCGGCCAAGGTCCGCGCGGCGACCAAACCACCCAGCCCCGCCCCGACCACGGCGACCCGCGGCAAACGCTCGGCAAGCGGTCGGTGAACGCGTCTGGCAAACGCGGCGACGTCGACTTTTTCGGCAGCCTGTTCAAGCGTCCGGGCACGGACTTTGCCAAAGACCGGCACTTCCTCATCACGCGGCCGGTCGAACCCACCGAAGCACCAGATCACACCGCCGTGGGAACTGGGCGATCGGCCATCGAGCGCAAAACGGTGGTTTAAATCTAATGCGTAGTGAAACGCGCGATCCGGTGTCGACGTGAGTTGCAGCAGCCCCTTACACCAACTCATGCGGGCGTTGTTATGCAATTCGCCCTGGCGAATCAAGCTGAGTTGGAACAAGTCCCAGGCCCGAAAACCACTCTGCCCACGTGCCAAACGTTCCCAGCTAAGCGTGGCCGGTCTGGGATCGCTCGCGTGTTGCTGCAACGTTTCGCGAGCCCATGCGGGGATCGCGTCCAGGCTGTCGATCGAATGAATGCGGTGGAAGCAATAGTGGAATGCCATTTCCCGCCAAATCAAAACCTGATCCAAGAATTTGGCCACGCCGCCCTCGCGGGGTAAGCGACCACTGCCGGGATCAAAGCCGTCTCGTTGGGCGATCGCGAGTGCCTCCCGGGCGATGCGAAATGGACTGATCATTCCAAAGTGCATGTACGCACTGATCCGAGAACTGGCCTGCCAATCGGCCGCGTCCCGATGGCGATGTCCGTAATCGAGCAAATGCGTTTCGCTGAACGCACGCCAACGCGCGTAACCGGCACGCGAGCCACCGGGGGTTTCGGCGACCGGAGGAATGGAATGATCAATCCGACATGCGCCCAATAAAGATGCCAAGTCGGAGTTTTCCAAATCGAGCGCTTCGAACGGCAGCTGCCCGTCGTAAGACAATATGTCGTCGTCTTGTTCCGGGTACGGCTGCGACAAGGTCGTTAAGTATTCCGCCGAAGTCGCGTCACGAAACTTGCTGGGCAACATCAACGGTTTTTCAAAACGACTGAGCGGAACCACGCATGCCGAATCCACCAGCGCGATGGGCGTGCGACAACCGCGTTGCAATCGGTCGACCCAATCCGCGATGGGCTGAGCCGGCATTTCTTCGCTGACCAAGACGGCCGATCGTTTGACCAAATCCCGCAGGTGCCGCCCCCGCGAACCGTGGCGGGCGACGAAGCAGGATGCCGAAACGCCGCGTTGACGAAGCTGCGCCAGAACGTCGCGTTGCCCCTGCAACATGAACGTGTGCAAACGATCGGACGCGTAGGGATAATCCTCGCTGAGCCCCATGTAGACCAGGAGCGGCAAACCGTTTTGCTGAGCCAACCGAATCGCCACATCGAGCGCGGGATTTTCGTGGGCCCGCATGGCGCTGTGCATCCAATACAGCACCAGCTCGCCG
>JBCCRW010000281.1:0-7698 GCA_039201055.1 Planctomycetota bacterium
CCGGCGGCCAATTCGCAGATCCGTTCCCATTGCGAACGTTCGGATGTCAACACATAGACTTTGCCGCCGACCGCCATGGCATCCCACAAGGCCTGCAATAAGTCTTCGTTGGCATTCGGTTCGAGCCAAGTCAGATCGACCAAGGCGATCGTAAAGGCAGCATCTTGCCACGGCTCCTGGGAAAGTCCGCGGGCGGAGATTTCGATTTTGTCGACCTCCATTTCATACGACGCCAAGTTGTAGCGGACGCAGTCATTGCATACCGCGCTGGGCACGATGACATGAACAAGATCCGGCAGCGTGTCGGCGGGGGCCATTGTGAGTGCCCCGATGGTTTCACCCACAATCAACACCTCGGCGCCCGCGGGAATCGAATCTTCGGCAACCAAATCGCGCAGCGTTGTGATCAGGTCCGAGTCAAAGGGGGCCCCGTCGAATTGAGCGACCTCGCTTTGCAAATCGTCCAACGGCCAATACTGGACCACGTCGTGAGTGTAATCCAAATCCTCACGAATCTCGCGGCAACCGGACACCATTGCGAGCATTGAAATCGCGAGCGTCGAAACGACCAGTACCTTCGAAAGACCGAGTCTCGGAGGTCGCAATGCCAAGTCGGATAGCCTCGCGTGGGGAACAGAGCGAAGCGAAGGTGCGGGTTCGAATTTGTATTTCGTCATCGCCAAATTGTAAACGTTGGTCGACGCGAGCTAAACCTTCGTTCGCCTAACCAAGGCCGAATCCAAATAGCTCGCCATTCCTAGGCGGAGGATGAAGATAGAGATAGGAAAGTCCATTTGAGCCGGACTCCCCTCCCTCCGCACCGTGCGTGCGGTTCTCCCGCACACGGCTCTCCGGTCCGTGTCGATCACGGATTGACCGGAACAGGAGTAGGCTTCACGCAGACTTCTGAAACCGCGCTCCCGGAAGGAGGCATTGGGCCAGCGATACGTGCGACACAGACACTTCGAATGCGTCCGATGACGCTTCAAAGGCTGTCAACGCAGACGCCTGCGGACCCTCCCATCGTAATTGGCAAAGAGATTCCAGTTACAGTGACGAATGTAAACGAAACAGCCCTGAAGCACACCATTGATCTGATCAATCTGGGACTCGTCTCGCGGCTGTCGACAATGTGTGTCTTCTCGGGGTGCAGCGTCAAACCGGCCCAGGCGATTCGATGATCCGGCTTGTTGAGGTACAGATTGGAAAGTAGCGGGGAAAGTACAACTTCACCAACTCCAATACCCGGCAATCCGATAGCTTCTCACTGACCAGGGCCGTTTGCGTGGAGTTAGGGGTTCGCAACATGCTCAAAGGCTCCCCATCAGGCTTGGCCGAATCGAGTTCACTTTGATTACGGACTGCCCATTTGTGTCGTGTTTACACTCCACCTTCTGTGTTGAAAACGCATCTACACTTCACGTTCGGGGCGGTAACGAAGACCCCATCCAGGACTTTCACTTGGCAATTCAACCGTCTTTGCAGGCATACTAGCTCGCCTCTCCGAGGCGTTTCTTTCGACAAAGTAGCACGCCTCTCCGAGGCATAAACAGCACTCGCCCGAGTGCCGAAGGCACGGCATGTTGTCGCCCCCGACGCGAGTCCGGGGACTGCTGTTTTGTCGGTTGATTCAATGCTTTGACTTTTCGCCTCGGAGAGGCAGGGCTACTGAGGATGCGACATTTCCTGCGCCAGCACCCATGTGTAACAAACGATGTGGCCAATAATCAGCCACCCCAGTGGCTGGCCGATCGTGGTCGCGACAAGCATCCCGATTAAGCCAATCACACTGCCGGCGATCATCGGGTGTGGCAACCAGCCGTACGGAAAACGCGTTTCTTTTGAGCCGGGGATCACACCCAACTCGCTACCGTAGTACGTCCGAAGCTTTCCCAAACGCAACGCCGCCAACGCCGATATCGAAAACCCCGCCGCCGCGATCGCGATCGACCACCACGCCGGGCCGCTGATCGCGTAAAGGACGAACAACTGCGTCATCGAAACGGCTTTGAAAAAAATGGCGTCGCGAACAAAGTGGCCGTAGCTGACGCCGCCACGATGCCGCATCGTCGCCAGGTAAATTGCATAATGCACATAAGCGGTCGCAAACACGAACGCCCAATAGCCGATAAACGGTATCGTGATCGCGGCCAAAACGATCAACATCGTCACGTTGGACCATCCCGCGTGACTGGCCACCTTATCGAACAGATTGGTGCACCCGAGGATCAGCTTCGCTTTCGACTTTTCAAGCAACGTCTTCGGCTGAAGTGTTTCCAAGAACCACTCGCGGGCCCGGCGGTCGTACGCAGTTGTCGCCGCGGCCAAGGTTTGGCCCAGCCAGGGTAGCTTTTTGGGGTACGCGACAAAGTGCAGTTTGAGGTTCACGCGTGTGGGAATCGCTTGGTCCGCTCCCGAATCGACAGCGTCGCCGGATTCGGCAAGGTACTCGGCGGCCGGTTTGCGAGTGATGTAATGCAATTCGCGATTGAAGTCGAAGGCGACAGCATGACCGGTTTCCAGGCGATGTGCGGTCTGTTTTTCGCCCGCGCCATCCATCGGAAAATGAGTCGTCACCAACGGGTTTTCGCTGGCCGCCAACATGCAGCGATAAACACTCGAACACGGCCACACGGCCCACGGGCCGTCAATATGCGGAGTGTAAAAAACGGTGTCCGACGTCGACGTCTTGGGGGGCCCGGTCACGTACAACTCGTTCATTCGCAACACCGGCCGGACCGCGAACGCAGGCCCGTGGTGACGGCGGATTGAACGAAGCATTTGCGAATCTTCGGCCAGCGCCGCAAACGATTGTCTGACTTCGCCGGGCAGGCTTTCCTGCCACCAGTGCACGCTTTGTGTCGCATGTTGGCACTGGGTATCGGCCCAGTCACGAATCCGACGCAGGTCGTCGGCCGCCTGTGCCGAATCAAGGTGCGTTGGCAGAACCCGTTTGCGACGGACCAGCAATTCCAAAGGCGACGTGTTGACACGCACACACGCCAAGGCGGTCAGCGGCAATTGGTAAAAACAATGCTCCGCAAAGGAAAACACTTTTTGACCAAGTGTTGCATCCGAGCGGGTGTAGTCGCCCTGCAGCGTGGATTCACCACACAACCAGTGCGAAACATCTTGCAGCCCATAGCCGACCACAATCGCGGCAATCGCCCACAGTGGTGACGCATCAATCTGGGTGGCCCATGCGGCCACAGCCGTCCCAGCGGAAAGGCACAACACGCTGGGCACCCAAGCCACAATAGGCACCGCAAACCACAAGGCGGCGGCGTAGACCATCGCCGCCGCAAGTGCCCAACGCACATCCAGAACGGCCAACAACGCGAGCACGCCGCTAACGCCAAGCGGCGTCGCGACCGCATGCAGCAAGTTGTTCAGCGGGTTGCGATGATGGCGAATGAAGTCTTTCGCGATGCGACGCCAGCGCTCCCTGAGCCCGGGATCGCGTAGGGACACCGTCCACTGGTAAAACCGGGTCGTCGTTGCCGTACTCACATCAAGCCTTGGTGCCCACGAACTGATAAAAGGGGGCTCGAACCAGCGGCAAATACGGGATCTTGCCTCGCGCTTGCTCGACCCTTTCGCCCTCGAATTCCCGCCGCAACATCGGCAGGTGGTCCGGCGATAGGAAAACGTTATCGCACGCGAACCAGTGACTCCAGAACGCACGCGTGATTCCCCGATGCCGGACATCGCCAGCGTCGGGGTGTTTACGAGACACAAAAAAGTCCACCACCGCGATTTTCCCGCCGGGCCGCAGCACCCTTCGGGCTTCGCGAATCGCCGCAAACCAATCGGGAATCATGGTCAGCGAATAGGAAAACGACACCAGGTCGACGCTCGCGTCGGCCCAAGGCAACGCGGTTACATCATGCAGATGAGTTTCCAAGGTCGGCGTGCCGGAATTTGCAGCGACACTCCCGTCTTTACCGATGCTTGCATTTGCACCGGAGTCATTTGCTTGCCAAGCTTCCCGCGTGGCGGCCAGCCGCCGCTGTGCCTGCGACAGCAGCGATGGCGACAAATCCACAAAATGAATCTGGCTTAGGTCACGTGCACCGGGGCCCGCATATTCGAGATTCCTGGCGGTGCCACAACCCAGGTCCAGCCAGATCCCGTCTTTGGGCCAAACGATCGACTGCATCAGTTCGCGGCGGCCGTGCAGCATCCGTTCGCGAAAACCGTCGTAGTGCTCGGCCTGGCCCGAGTAGAAACTTTCCAGACGTCCCTGGTGATCCCGGCCGTCGTTGCGTTTAAAAACCAATGATCGCAGCACGGCCATGTCGCTGCGAAAAAGCGTCCATCGGGACGGCGATGTTTCCGCGGCACTCACGCCGCGGTTCCCTGCAGATCCGCGATACGGAAACTGCCGTAGGTTTGAACGCGGTCGATTTCATGCAGCCGCGAGGCCAACGAATCGTGATACTGCAAACGATCGCCAACGCGTTCCATCCGGCCACGCAAATCAATTTCGATGGGGTCCACGAAGTCCACCGTGGGGGCGGCCGAACGCCACAAAACGCGTGAATCGGCGGCGGTGTGCTGGACGATCGCCTGCCACTCTTGTTGCAAAAGGTCGCAACGATTGGCCACCATCCAGTCCATGTGATCCAGCAGGACCAAGCGGTTGACCGGGGTGTCACCACGCTCGCTTTGACTTCGCAAAAAGGCCTCGATCGTTGTCGAATGCAAACGAATTCGATCCACATGAGCACCCAGGGCGGCAAAATTTTCCTTCCGCAGATACTCGGGACAACACTCTCGGGTGTAACGGCCGGTCAAATAGACTCGCCAAAAATAATTGTCCGCCAGTGGCAGAAATTGAAAGACGCGGCGAATGCGATCCTGGATAAAACCGCCCAAACCGCCCGGATAAGCTTCATCGATTTGACGCCGTTGGCTTCGCGGAACACCCAACAATGCCATCGTGGTGTCGCGACGCAGGGTCCACACCAGGGGGCGACGCCACAACAGCTTGTCGACCTGACGGTCGGCGTAAATTTGACGCTGGGTTTCCACGTCAGGCGCGGCCAGCAATTCATCGACGGCCAGACTCAAATCCGCGTGTCGGCGCAGATAACGATTGATTTGGTAGGCAAACCAGCCCGACGTTCCGCGAAAATAGAAACTGGGGCGTCGGCGGTGGGAACCATCAAAGAAGTCTTGGCGTTGATCCCAGATTTCACGCCACTGTCGACCCAGATGAGGCCGCAATTGGTCGCGGTAAAGTTCGCCGAAGCGGGGGTGTTGGCCGTTGCCAAAGATTTGAAAAAAATCGTCGTGGTCCAACGTACCGATGGAAGCAATCTTCAGCGCAAGCAACGCGTTTTGTAAGGGATTCACATCCACCGCATCGATGCGCTCCGGTGCATCCAGAAGATAATCGAGCGTGTTGCAGCCCGCCGAAGTGATCGTCAGCAGTCGACTTCGCGAATCGATCTCAAGCGCCCGCCGATCCAAACGCGGGTCCTCCCAGCAGGTGTTGTAAACCAGGTGGCGACGGTGAACGGCTTGAAAACAGCGGTTCGCAATCCAATCAAAAGGCATCGAGACTCCGGGTGGGTTAAAAAAGAGGTGGTTAAATTGCCGATTTTTACGCGACCGCAGCAACGGGCGGGGCGGCTTCCGCATCACGGACACTTTCGACTGCGTCCGCGGCGGGTGTTCGATAGGTGCGATGCAAGTGCAGATGCCCGTCGTGTTCTTCGATCAACGCCGAACAGTTTTCCACCCAATCGCCGGTATTGCAGTAGACGATCGATTCGCCTTCGATCCGCTGCCGTCGAATAACGGGCTGGTGAATGTGCCCGCAAATCACACCCTCGCACTGATTCGAACGTGCGTGTCGCGCCAGCGCGGTTTCGTAGCGGCTTAAAAACCGAACGGCTTGCTTTGCGCGGTTTTTAATCGCCAAACATGCCGCGTAAGGATTGCCCGCGCTAGGATCGACGACGCTGTGACGCACACGCCGAACACGGGACAAACTTCGATTCACGCTCAACAGCCCGGAATAAATCGGCGTGAGCGCTTTGCTCATCCACTGCGCTCGATTTTCGACAAAATCAAATTGGTCGCCATGCGTGACCAGATATCGCATCCCCGCCTTGGATTCAAAGCGGAACTCATTTTCCAATTCAACATTCGCAAAGGCCTCGGGCAACCAGGATCGATACAACGGATGCCGCAAAAAAGCATCGTGGTTCCCGGGGACATAGCGAATGCGAATTCCCTGGCGGGTCCAATCACGCACCAGGGCCATCAATGCGTCGCAGTGTTCGGTCCAGTGCCAGCGTTTGCCCAGCATCCAAGCATCAATGAAATCGCCCACCAGATACAGTGTCTCGGGCCGAAAACCCCTTAAGAAATCAAGGCATTCCCGCACCCGGGCGTGTTTGCAACCAACGTGAACATCGCTGATAAACAGCGTGCGAACACTTCGCCCCCGATTCAGAGCAAGGGCCTTGGGCGGCGGAGGTGCGGGCTGCGGTGGGGCGGAAAATGAATGACTCGAAGCCGTGGAGGGCGGAGGGGTGTCCGCCACCAACGAAGGCGTCTGGAGGGTCATCAAGGGGCCACTTTGTGAGGATGTCGCGCCGCGCCGAAGGCGACGACCGACGAGTCACGCCCCGGATGTCCTATCCGGAATTCCGGCTCGCCGAGTGGCCAGGAGCGTATCCGATCCAGATGAGGATTTGATAAGCAGACGGCGTGGTGATCGTGAATATGCCTCGAAGAATTCAAGAAGGCGACGCGGCCGAGCAAGCCGTTTTAACCCAAAAATCGTCGCTCACGCCGCATTTTGTACGCCGCCCGGATGCCGGAAATGCTGCCGCCAGCAAGCAGCGAAAACCCAATCAGGATCGATCCAGTGACCACGGTGACCAAGAACGCCGCCAACGGTCGGTCGATCCGCATCAGATTGTCCTGTTCGATATCAAGCAGCCCCTCGGCCACCGACAAACCGATTAAACCCGCGATCATTTGCAAGAGCGGGAAAAATTGTGCCAGCCCAACGAGGACTGCACCGCTAAGCAGCGGTCCTGTCAAAATCGGGAATGCTTTGCCCAGCAACCATCCGGCCGCCAACATCAAGGCGATCGCGGCGTACATCCCGATCCGACCGATCGGCTGAACCACTTGCATGCCCAGCAGTACCGGCACGCAAAGATTGAGCGTCAATGCGATCGGCCACCAAAAGGCGAATGAAATCGGTTCGTCACCGTCGCCCGATTGCGTCTCGGCTTCGTCCTCGGGTGCAATTGGCGGTTGGTACGGATTGTTGATCAAATTGACGCGGAGTTGACAAGCAAGGGATTGGCCGCAGGCGGGAAATCGGAAACCAGCATTTCAAAGAGGCGGATGAATCGAAGGCGAAAGGATCGAGGCCTGTGTCCTGAGCTTAGCAAAGGTTTCGCGAATCAGAGTGCAGATAAGGATTCGACGCCGGAAACCAGCTGCACGGGTGAGCCGCAGGTGCGGCGACAGCCACGGGTACCACGAATGCACAAGACCGCGCGCAACACGCGGCCCGTCGTGAAAGCTCCTTCCCCCTCACCCCAACCCTTGGCCTGGCGCACTGAGTGTTAAAGATCGCAAAAAAAGTGGCGCGCATTTTTGCTGTGCTACAAGACCAATTTGCTATTGCAGCGGTCGCAAATCCTTTGGTTTCGATGCTGTGACTGA
>JBCCRW010000282.1:0-7680 GCA_039201055.1 Planctomycetota bacterium
CCCGGTTTGTAACCCATTTGCTGGAGATCGCCGCCATCGATCAGCGGCGGCGGGTCCAATCGATCGCGTGGCCAAGTGAGCGCGTCGAGCACTTTCGCCGGACCGTCTTGCGGAATATCGATCTTCGAGTTGGCAATGATTCGCTCGGCGTGATGCACACTCCGGTGAATCCGCTTGTCGATGACCACCGGTTGCACCTGTGACCACGGCAGCTTGCCGGCAGCGATCACCGTGTCCGCGTGCTCCATCGCGAATTGGGCGTGGTCCGCTTCTTGATTGGACAACCGCCAGCGATCAACCAGATCCGGCAGTTCCTTTCGCCACTCGGGATTGCCGGCCAACCACGCGGCCAATTCGTCGATAAAGTCGCCGGGTCCTTCGGGGTGCCGGAAGCCGCAAAACCAGTCCATTCGCGAAGCATCGGCCAACGGCAGAACATGGCGATAGAGGTCGGTTTGAATCATCGCCTGCAGGCCCTGTCGGGGATTGGCGGCACAAAACAGCCGCCGCAACTCCGCCCCAATCCGCTCGCCGCTGACCACCGTGATCGCCGGGGCATGGGTGGCAATCGCGTCCAGCGTCGCGTCGTCGATGCGATATCCCAGCGTCGCGGCAAAGCGGACCGCGCGCAGCATCCGCAGCCGGTCTTCGCCAAACCGGTCATCGGCGGATCGGATCGTTCGAATCTGCTTTTGTTCCAAATCCTCCAAACCGCCAACAAAATCGATCACCTGCTGGATTTCGGGATCATAAAACAATCCGTTGATGGTGAAGTCACGACGCATCGCGTCGGCCTCGGGGTTCCCAAAGCGGACGCTGTCCGGCCGCCGGCCATCGGCATAGTCACCGTCGGACCGGAACGTCGCCACTTCGGTGATCAGGTATTCACGGGATGGTTGTTTGGCAACAACCGCGATCACTCCAAATGCGGCCCCAATCGGCAGCGTGTGCCGCCGCCCAAAAATCTCTCGGACCTGGTCCGGCACGGCATCGGTGGCGACGTCAAAGTCTTTGGGCTTCTTGCCAAGCAGCGAATCGCGAACGCAGCCACCGGCCAGATAGGCGATGTGGCCTGCCCCCTTGAGTACCTCGATCACACGCAGGGATTCGCGGCCGGCAGCGGATTTGCAAAGTACCGAATTGTTCATGCGTTCTGGATGCTCTAGGCTGCCGCGGGGCAAACGCGGACCGCGTCACGATGCGGCGGGCGATGATTGCTTTGCTTCAATTGAGAATCAGGATGAATGATCAAACGCCGAAACCACCAAGCCCACGGGGCAAACCGAGAACACCACCGCCGCGGAAGAAATGGCCCAAGCGTGGGGTCATTGGCGTCATTTCGCGGCAGGATCGTTTCTTGGTGATTCGCCGGAGCGAATTTGTAACCGCTCCGCTGAAGGTGTGTCTGCCCGGCGGAACCATCGAGGACGGAGAGGCGGAATCGGAGACCTTGGTTCGTGAGATGCAGGAAGAGCTGGATATTTCCGTCCGACCGGTCAAATGCTGTTATCGCAGCGAAACGCCCTGGGGCACCAAGTTGGCCTGGTGGGTCGGTGACCTGGCCGCCGACATCACGCCTGTCCCCAATCCGGACGAGGTTCACGAATACTTTTGGATGACAATCGAAGAAATCGATGCCGTCCGTGACGCTTTACCCAGTTTGCGTGATTTCTTCCGTGCAGTCCGCACGGGGCGAATTAACCTAGCGGACGATTCGAAAACGGACTGGTCTTCGCCGGCCGGGCCCGCCGATCAGTGAAGACGGGGGTTTCTGCGCCCTTGTCCTCGCCAACTTTGCGGGGCCGGCGGAATTTGACACCCCGTTTTTCGCCGAATTATACTGCCGTATCGGAATTCCGCCTCTCTTCTCCCTCATCGCGTGTCCCCCCTCGATGAACCTTCTCGGTAAGTTTTTCACCGTCCTGATCTTCTTGCTCGCGGCCGTTTTCATGGCCGCCGCATTGATGGTCAACGCCAGCCATCGGAATTGGCGTCAGGTTGTTCTGGAGGGAGAGAACGGTGCTCCCGGCCTTAAAGAACAGATCGAGTCGCTGGACCAAATCAATCGCCAGCTTCGCGACGAAAGTGCAAAAGTCAAAGCCGACCTGGACCGCGAGCGGATTGCCCGGGTGACCGCCTTGGCATCTTTGCAAACGCAACTGGACAACCAATCCCAGGACTTGGAGCGTCGGACCGCCGATGTCAGCCGTTTGACATCCGAAAACACCACGCTGGCCCAGGACAACCAAACCAACACGCTGCAACTGAAGCAGTTGATGGAGGATAACGATCGCTTGGAGGCACAAATCCGTCGGGAACAGCAGCAACGCGACCAGTTGTTTACCGAGGTCCTCGAGATCACGGACAAGATGAACCAGCTGCGTGGTTTCAAGACCCAGCTCGAAGAACGAAACAAGAATCTGCAGCGGCAGGTGACGCGATTCGAGGAGGTCGTCTCGTCCTACGGCATCAACATCGACGACCCACTAGATGGATCGCCGCCGGAGCGAAATGGCAAGGTGGTCAAAATCGATCGCGACCGCGATTTGGTGCTGATTTCGATCGGTTACGACGAAGGCTTGCGTGATGATCACACGCTCGAGGTGACTCGCAATGACCGCTACATCACCAAATTGAAGGTTGTCGAAACGCGACCGGATCAAGCGGTCGCTCGAATCATCGAAACCCACAATGCCGGCACAATCCAGGAGGGCGACCGTGTCGACACAACTCTCGAATGATAACGGCAAGCAGCCGGCAAACATCTACCTGGTGTTGCTGATCTTGGCTGCCATCTTTTTGACGATCGCCGTCAGCGCGATGTTTATTGAACTGGGGCGCTGGTCGCCGGATTATTGGAAGACCAATTCGGCTCGGCCGCAGGTCGGGATGATCCTGTCGCAGTTCTTGCGGTAGCCGTCGTTTGCCAGAACGCGGAACCAACCGCGTTGCACGTTCGCCAAGACGCGGAACCCGGCGCGTCGCACGTTCGCCAGAACCTGCATTAGCGTCCCAATTCGTCTCTCTTCGCTGGCGAATGTTCCCACCGATCGGTGACGCAGGAACCGGCTACAATAACGCAAGCTCCACAACGACGGCGGACAATCCCCACGAGTGAATCTTGCGCATTGTTGATTGGGTCGCCCCGCGTGACCTTTCCCAGGTGGCCAAATTGCAATGGACCGCCAAAAACATCGTTGAAGGTTATTGCAGCGGACGCCACCGATCGCCGCATCAGGGTTTCAGCGTCGAATTCAAAGAGCATCGCAGCTACGTCCGTGGCGATGAACTCAAATCGATCGATTGGAAAGCGTTCGGCAAGAGCGATCGCCTCTTCGTGCGACTATACGAAGAAGAAACCAACCTTCGCTGTCATCTGATCTTTGATCGCAGCGCTTCGATGCTGTACGCCGGCGATCGCGCGATCCGGGAGGACCAGCGGCCGCTGTCGAAATTTGAATACGCCAAACGCTTGGCGGCGGCGCTGACGTATTTGTTGATCAGCCAACAAGACTCCGTCGGCGTGATGACGTTCGACAAAAAAATCCGCAGCGTGATTCCCTGCCGGTCACGGCCCGGACACCTGGCGTCAATCATGAGCGTCCTGGCCCAAGATGGCAAACACGGCGAAACCGATCTGGGCGACGTGCTGACCAAGGCGGCCGCAAAAGTCGGTCGACGATCCTTGGTGGTCTTGATCAGTGACGGTGGCGGCGAAATCGATTCGATCGCCCGAGCACTATCGATCATTCGCGGCCGACAAAACGAAGTCGTGTTTCTGCAAATCCAGGATCCCGACGAACGCGATTTTCCATTCCAGGGCCGCGTCCAATTTCACGATCTGGAAAATGCCGTGGCGGAACAAACCGTCGACACCGCGTCGATTCGCCAAGCCTATTTGCAGCGTTACCAGGATCACCAAAATCAGCTGAGCGATTTGTGCCGTCGCAATCGAATTGATTTGTTGACCTTGACCAGCGATCAACCGCTGGGGCAATCATTGGCCGAGTACCTTGCCCGGCGTCGCCGGACACGCGGGTGAGGAGACGCGAGCGATGAGTTTGATCAACGCTGGGTTGGCCGTCGGAGCGGCTTTGTTTGTCGTTCCGCTGGTGATTCACCTGCTGCACCGAAATCGGTTTCGCCGTGTCGATTGGGGCGCGATGCACTTGATCGAACCGGTCGTCCGCACCAACCGACGCCGAATCCGATGGATGCACTGGCTGTTATTGTTGCTGCGGTGTGCGATCCCCATCTTGTTGGCCATTTGTTTGGCTCGACCCATGGTCAATGGCTGGTCGGCCGGCGGCATGCAAAGCGAAACGCTGGTTATCGTCATCGACGACAGCCTGAGCATGGCCCGCGCACAACCCGGCCAAGAATCATCGCTGGCCAAGGCCAAGCGGGTTGCCAAAGACTTCCTACGCGATAGCCGGCGGGGGGATTCCATTGCCATCGTTTCCACGTCGCAGCGACAACGCAAAGCCGGTTTTGGGGGACGACGCGAGGCTCTGGAAGTCTTGGATGTTCTGGTTGCCCAGGGCGGGCCGGTGCAAATCGACGATATGCTGCGGGCCGGTTTGGAAACGCTTGCCGCCAGCGATGGCGGACCCGCGTCCATCATTTTGGTCTCCGATTTCGCTCGCCCGATCGTCGACACCGTCGATCCCGCGTCGCTGGGTGAATTGGCCGCTCAGGTCTCGCAGCGTGACGGTCTACGGTTGATCGCCATGAACGTCGGAGCCGCCGCGGTCGGTGACGAATCGACCACAAACGAATCCATCCGTGATGTTTCGCTCGGTGATGATCTGCCCAACGTGTTGGTCAAGGAAATTCGCTTGACCAGTCCCGCCGTCGTTCAAGGCGGTCGCTTCGAAATCGCGGCGACTATCGAAAACCGATCGGATGTGCCGGCACGAGACGTCCGCGTGGTCGGCCAAATCGATGCCACCGAAGTCGACTCACGGACCTTGACCATCCCGCCGCAAGCGGCCGTGGTGGTGCGGATGAATTCGAAAGCACCGGCCGCCGGCGTTCGCTGTGCCAGCGTCGAAGCGATTTATCCCGATGCACTGGCCGGCGACAACCGCCGCACGCTTGCGGTCGACGTCATCGATTCGGTGCCCGTGTGGGTCATCGATGGAAAACCGTCGCGGGAATCGATGGGGGGGCAAGCCGACTTTTTAAGCATCGCGCTTTCGCCCTTTGCCATGTCCGGCATCGATAAACGCGACGCGATTCGCACGCGAACCTTCAAACGTCGCGTCCCCTGGAATGATCTGACGGATGCCAAGAAACGGCCCGACGTCATGATCTTTTGCGGCCCCGTGGATCTGCCGCCGGGCGAACTGCTGAAACTGAATCAATACCTGGGCAGCGGCGGATCGCTGGTCTTGTTCGATTCCGTGGACGTCAATTCGAAAACACGAATCGAAAAGATCGGCAAGATGTTGCCCGCAATTCCCGGCGACTGGCAAAGCTTCGACGATCCGCGAAATGCCGAAACCGAAATCTCCGGTGCTTACGCCCCGTGGCAGTCGATCGGTGATGCCGAGGGCAAATGGACGCTCCCGCTGAAAGGCTATCGCAAACTCAGGGCCCAGCCGGATACCCGGGTGTTGTGGCGACGAACCGCCGGCGATTCGCTGGCGCTCAGCCGACAAGTGGGCCAAGGGCGGGTCATTCAATTCGCGATCAGCGCGACCGATCAGGATTCCCAGTGGCCACTGCAACCGGCCTTTTTGGCCATGGTCCAGCAACTGGTTTTGGACCTGGCTGGCGATGGTCGCAACCTGAACGTTGACGTGGGTCAAACGTTGGAAATCGACGTCGACCGGTGGCTGAATCAATGCGATGGTCCGGCCAAGGATTCAGCCGTCGATCGTTCCGGCTGGGTTTACGAATGGGTCGATCCCAACGGAAAACGTTTTTTGGTCAAGCCCGATGCAATGGGCCGAGTCGCACACGTGGCGGATGTTCCTGGGATCTATCGACTGCAAGTGTTTGATGGCGAAAACTCCGGTGCATCATCTCGTTTCAATTCATCGTCTCGTTCGGGCGCAACGAATTCAGCGGCCGGGGCGATCGCGTCGACTCGCCGCGTCGCGATGGTGCCCGCCATCGAATCGGATCTCCGCCTCGTCGCAACGGAATCACTCGCCGAAATATTGGAACCTGTGGGCGTGCGGGTTTACGCGGACAGCCAAAGGGCAACGGATTCTCGTAACCTGGCGCGAAACGGTCGCGAATTGTGGCCGTATTTTTTGTGGGGGCTCTTGGCCGTGATGATTGGCGAATTGTTCTGGCAACAAAAAATCACCACGCCGCCCCGGTCTGGCGGAGCGTTACCGTCGGCCGAAACCTCATCGGTCTCGCCAATGGCGACCACCGGAGCAACATCGTGATCACATCGCCTGTTCTGGCATCGATTCGCTTCACCGGCTGGATGAATCCCTGGCTGTTCGCCGTGATTGCCATTCTCGCGGCGATGGGTTTGGGCTGGTACTACCTGCGCGAGACTCGGCATCTGGCGGCGCCGTACAGCTATTTGTTGCCGGCACTTCGCACCGCCGCCATCGTATTGACACTGTTTATCCTCACCGGCCCCGTTTGGCACGATGAAACCGTCGTCGGACAACTCGGACGCGTGATTTTTGCCGTCGACACTTCGGCCAGTATGTCGGTCCAGGATTCCCAGGCTGGCGATTCACCGAACCGTTTGGGGCGGTCATTGGAACTCTTGACCGGCGGCCAGGATGCTCGATCGCTAAATGAATCCGCCCAAAATGCAGGTCAGAGGCTGTCTGGGAACTCGGCATCGGATCCAGACTTGGCAGCGACAAACTTTGACGCCAATTCCGGCGGTGGACTGATTGCAAAGCTGCTGGGCACCCACCACGTCGACGTGATCGCCTTTGACCGAGGGACGCCGCGGCGTTTGTGGTCAACCACTTCGGCTGGCGATGCCGGCGACGACCAAGCCGCCACGCTCGACGGCCTCCGCGCCCTGGGTGCCGCGACCGATCTGGAAAGCGTGTTGACGCTCCCGAACCTGGCGCCGGCGGATGCAACCGGCCGCGAAACCTCCGCCAGGGCCGCGACGACCAACGACCGAAGCGGCGGCAAAGGACCTGAATCCCAGCCAGGCAACTCCGATGACACCGGTGGTATTCCCACCGCCATCGTTCTGCTGACCGATGGTCGCGATAACGTTCGATCCCGTGCCGCTTCGCTGAACGCTTCCGGTCGTCTTGCCGTTCACGCGATCGGCGTTGGCAGCAATGACGAACCCACCGACGCGGGCATCATCAGCGTGACGACGCCGGACAACGTTGCCTTTGACGGGCAACTTCGCGGTGACATTCGGCTGAAACGCTTCGGTTCGGATCGCCGCTTCAGCGTGCGGATCGAAACCGCCGATGGCCGCATCGTGTGGGAAAAAGACAAGCTGGAAAACACCAACGAAGCGATCCCCTTTGAAATTGACGTCTCCAAGTGGTTGCAACGCGAAGACACACGCGGCGGCGCCGTTCGACGTGCCACCGAAGTGTTGGACTTGGTCGCGATCACCAGCATGGATGGCGACGACGCCGTCCCGCAAAACGATCGCCTGGCGTTTCGCGTCGCCGCATCAACACGCGATCGAAGATTGCTGATTCTGGACGGGTCCAGCCGCTGGGA
>JBCCRW010000283.1:0-7654 GCA_039201055.1 Planctomycetota bacterium
ATTCAGGGGTTGGCCAACGGAATCAAACTTCTTGATCGGCACCTGTGACTTCCCGCCCTTCAGATAAGCCGCCAAGTTATCGGCGGTGGCTTCGAACTTTTCGTGATGCCAGTGTGCGAAATCACCCTTTTGTGCGCGACCCGAATTGAGATGGTCGGCCATCTCTTTGTTGTAATCCTGCATGGCGTGGTGCGATCGACGAGGGTTGATTCCGTCGCGGCCCTGTTCGTATTGCCGCTGGCTGGGCGTCACCTGGACCGTCGCCTTTGATTTTGCGAATCGCGCCATCGCTGGGACGGTTCTCATTTTTTGGTGTTTTTAAGTTCGGGTTGGTTTTGATGTCATCGATGCGAACCGATTCAAATTGGCTAGCACCCTTTTCGTCCACCACCCGTCGCATGTAGATCGTGCTTTCGGAATCACCAACGTTTCCTCCCTTACGTGTTCCGCCGACGGTCTGGTTGCCCTCCTTGACTTTGACAAAGCCTTTGCCTTCAAGTTCCTTGACCAGCTTTTCCTGACTCACCGGGCCGGGATGCTTCTTCAACGGTCGAGGATTCTTCTGCGGTGGAAGCTGCACGGCTTTTTTGAAACCGCCACGCAGATTGGCATCCAGCGTCTTGAGCGCCTTGGAAACGGCCCCGTCGCCCATCTTGGCATGACTAAGGAAACCATCGACTTTGGATTTGATCGCTGCCAAGTTCTGTCGCGCCGCATCGGGAATGGCGTCCATGGGAAGATCGTCCAAGACACCTTTGAGCTTTTTGAGCGCCGGTTCCAACTGTCTCGCGAATCCCGGATCCACTCGAGCTAGATCGATGGCCTTGCCGATCGACCGGGCGTACTTGGGTAGCTTTCCCGCCTTGGCCAAGTCACCGACATAGGGAACGATGCCCACAATGCTGAGCCCCGCACCCAGCCAATCTCCACGCCCGATCGAGATTAAAGCGTTCGTCCCGTCGGCGAATGGCGTGGGTTCGAAAATCCCGACGATGTCCAGTGCCAGTTGGGCAATGTCCAGTGCCAGTTCCTCTTGTTCGGGGGTCAAGCCGTGTTGGCGAATCGAACCGGGTTGGTGCAGCGAGACCGTCGAGGAACGCGTGTGCCCGCTCGCCTGAATGCCGTGCCCGTGCGTTCCGGCGACCGTCGGGCCACTTCCCATCGGACCCGGGATTCGCGCGCCTGCCATAAATTTTTCCTGTGTTGGGTGTGGCGGTGGTTCATCGCCACAAGCTTAATGGATTCCCGTACCGAACACCGACGTTTTGCCCTCGTGACATTCTACGGCGTTTCCGGCGGTTGTTCGCGCGTTGGCGATGACCGATGCATCCAAACGGTGACACCAGGAAACCGAACCGTTTCGACCGTTTCGGCGAGCTCCGGTTTCATGTTTTTCAAAATCGGTCCCGGGTCGCGGCGGGAAACCACCACGGCGTGCTGAAAACGTTGTCCGGCCGCGTTTTCCGTGACAAAGCTGCGATAGCCCGCCAGCGTGGCCGGAAAGGCCTGGACTTCGTTGGTAACCGTGTCGGTGCCCCGCAGCGGATAACTCAAATAGTGATCCAGTGCTTCGGGCAGATCGTCGACGGAAGCCAATTCCAGAAAGGGTGCCGACGATTCGATCAAACCCGCATCGACGTAGATCCGGTGATCGCGAGGAACATTCTTGCGGACAAAATCGATCGCCAATCGCCAATCCTCGCGATGCCGTGACACTGGAATGGAACCGCGCATTACATCGGAGATCGTTCCCTGTTGCCAAAGCAACGCGACCAGCCACAGCGCCATCAACATGGCAACCGGTACTGCCGTGCGACCCCTTGCCGATCCCGTTGCTGATCCTCCTCCTGCCGAATGAAATCCCGTTCCGCCGCTTCGCATTTCGCCAAAAGCGGTCGCCGGCAACCACACCAACCACGGCAACATGGCAATTAAGTATCGCCGATGCCAAAGATGCACGACGTCCAGCAGGGACCCGAGTGCAAAAACGGCATGCACCGCAACAATTAAGGTCAACGTATGAAGCATTCCCAAGGGCTGCCAAGCTTCGCGGAAGAGTTTTCTTCGCCAAACCAACAGCACCAAGGGCGGCAAACCCCACAGCAGCCAATCCCATAGATTCAACAGCTGCGGCCAAGTTCTTAGCGCCGCGAAGCTTTCCCATTGGCCACGGGCATCCCAGGTTGCCGCGAGCGAATTTTGCCACAACACGAAGGCGACGATGGCGGCGGCGACCCACCAAAAGACAAGCCACAAAATGGACGCACTGCTGGCCCGCTTCGGTTGAAGCGGTGGCTTCAAAAACATGCCAACGGCCGTCATCACGATCGGCAGACCTGCGGCCGGATGGATCGCGAATCCCAACACGCTCGCGGCCGCCCACCAAGTCGATCGTGAACATCGCAACACGCGGTACCAGCATTGCGATTCGCCCGCGAGCGCCACGCTGGCGACAAGCACCACCCAGGCATAAGGCCGCAGCTCGGCGCTGAAAAAGAACATGTGTTGGTCGATCGCGAGCGTGACGCCAACCAGTCCGCCGACAAGCAGGCTGCCGAATCGACGCGACGCGGCATGGCTGATCACGACGGTCGCGATCGCACCGGCCATGACGCTGGAACCACGCAAGATCCACTCGGAATCGCCAAACAACTGGCGCCATAGGAACAGCCCCCAGTAGTACAACGGGCTTTGATGGCCGGCGGATGCCCGTGGCAACACATCGGAAAAATCGCCCGCGATGCACCAAGAGGTGTGCAATTCATCGACCCAAAAGCTTTCATCCAACACGGGAATTCGCAGCCCGACGGCCAGGATTCCCCACAGCAGTGCGGCGCCCCATGCGGCGGCGCCCGAGGGCGGCGCGGCGGCACCCAAGGGCGACGCCGACGGCGGCGAGCCGGTCGCAACCGGGCCTGACGAAATTGGATTGTTCATGCGGCAACCGCCAAGTAATCTCGCGATCGATCCAGACAAAATATCGTCGGTTTGAATACGATCCGTTCGTCGCCAATGCCTTGCCAATGTTGATCCGTGGGCTGTCGCCCGAATCGCTTCGCCATTTGATCTTTCGCCGACCGCCGCCATTGAATCCCGAACATCCGCTGCGGGTTTTTTATGCCGTTTGTGATCACTTTGAACCGATGTTCGAAGGCGCAAGCGAGCGTTTGCAGCGCGAGCGGGTGGATCGCTGGCACACCGGGCTGCCGCGATTGATGCAGCCGTTCCAGGACAGCGAAGGTCGGTCTCCCCAGCATTCTTTTTTCTATCCGCAGGAAGAATATCGACGCGAATACTTGGACAAAGTGGTCGATCTTTGCGATCAAGGTTTGGGTGAGGTCGAAGTTCATTTGCATCACGATAACGACACCGCCGAAAATCTTCGCGAAACGTTGCTGGGATTCACGCAATTGCTGCACCAGCAGCATGGTTGCTTGCGGCGTGACGCGTCGGGCATGATTCGCTATGGCTTTATTCACGGCAATTGGTGCTTGGACAATTCACGACCCGACGGCCGATATTGTGGCGTGAACAACGAAATCGACGTGCTTCGCGAAACCGGTTGCTACGCCGATTTCACCCTGCCGGCCGCACCCAGCCCCGCGCAAACCGTGACGATCAATTCGATCTACTATGCGACCGACGATCCGCTGAAACCCAAGAGTCACGATCGCGGTGTTGCGGCGGGCGTCGGCCAAACGCCGCCGGATGATTCGCTGTTGATGATCCAGGGACCGTTGTCGATTGATTGGAATGATCGCATCAAGGGCGTCATCCCGCGGATTGACTACAACAATTATCAGGGCCGACGCGGTGCATCGATCGAGCGGTTTTTGCGTTGGGTCGACGCGGGCGTGATCGTGCAAGGGCAACCCAATTGGCGGTTTGTCAAAGTCCACACGCATGGCTGCGAAGAGGGCAATGCGGACATCCTGTTGGGCGACGGGATGCGTCAATTTCACGAAGACCTCGCACAATACGCGAGGCAACATCCCGACTTTCGCTACCACTACGTGACGGCCCGCGAAATGGCGGGGTTGGTCCATCAGGCCGAGGCCGGCGCCGTGGAGCCCGACTGGAGCAGCCTGGAATAAATCCCCGCCATCTGCCGACTCAGCGGCTCCGGTGCAAATTGCTGAATCGCATGCCGTCGCGCGCTTTCTCCCATCGCCAAACGTTGCTCGGGTGTCAGGTCCAGCAGTTTTTCGATCGCCGTGGCCAGCGCGCCGGCATCGCCGCAGGGTGCGTGGTAGCCCATTTCGCCATCAACGACGTATTCCGCCGGCCCACCACCGGTGCTGACCGTCCCCGGAATGCCCATCAGCATCGCCTCGGGCACGACGCGACCAAAGGGCTCGGGGTCGACCGACGCGTGGACGGCGATGTCGACATCGACCAAAAATTCATACACGTTGGCCTGATGACCGGCCCAACGAATTCGCTCGCCGATGCCAAGCTCGCCGGACCGACGTTTCAATTGGTCCAGATAACCGGGTTCACCCGCCGGCGGCGAACCCGCGATGACGGGCGTGAAGTCGGTTCGCCCGCGTTTTTCAAGTTCCGCAACGGCTTCCAAAAACACGTGTTGCCCTTTCCAGTGAATCACCATGCTGTGCATCGCGACGACGGGCGTGCGGTGATGGTCACGACGTTGACGCTGCCGGTAAAGCGCTTCGGGCGGCGACGTCATCGGGTCAAAAATCACTTCACACTTGGAACGCTCGACACCCAGCATCACCAATTGGTCTTGGATCGATTTCGACATCGCGATGTGATGTGGAAAAGGCGACTTGCCCGCCATCATCCGCATCAAGCGACCGTCATACTCAAAATCTTTCTGGTGGCAGACCGCCGGAACGCCCAAGCGTCCCGCCGCACGGCCGACCCCATAATTGATCGACAGACTGTTATTGGCGTGGACAATATCGGGCGAATGACGGTGGATCATTTCGCGCGTGACACGGTACCAGGGCCGGAAATAGTCGCGGTAATATCGCCACAATCCTGGGATCCAGTGGCCGCCGGACTTTGGCAGTGGGCGTTTGACGTCGACCACTTCGAGTTTCACGCCCGGCATGGGGTCAACGTATTCCCAAGGATCAAAGGGGGCCACAACGATGGGATCCATGTCGCCTGGCAGGTAACGCAGCAGTTCCAGCAAACCGGTTAGCGAGCCGCCGAATCCGTAGGCCGCTTCGATAAATAAAACTCGCATGAAAAAACGCGGATCGGCGGCTGGGCCAAGATGTCTGCGGCGGATAAACCCGCTGGACTTTCCAGCGGCCGCGTGCATCATACTTACGCCGGGCCGGGCACAAGCAACCGTCGAACCGGTGCGCTCGTATTTTCCAGTCCGATCGTCTTCCCCAAACCGGCGACAGTTCATTGAGCATCGATTTGCGGGGCAATGGCTCCCGATCGCCTGATCGCGACTTGCTCAATCGATTTCGTGATCGCGACTTGATCCATCGTCTCGGGGCGAACGATCAACGCGACGAAACCGCCGATGTCGACGAAACCATCTGGGATTTGCAGCATCGACGCGACGGTCTGCTGCAATGTCAGGCTGAGCTTCGCTTGCCGTTTTTTATGCTGCTCGGTTTGATTGCGGCAATCATCATTCGGCCGTGGGACTTTGTTCCGGCGCTCGCATCGCTCAAGCCGGTCACCGTGTCGTTGCTGGGGATCACTGCCTATTTGGTCGCAAGCGGACAAACGATCGCGTTCCTGCGGCTGCCGCTTTCGCGTTGTCTGTTGGTGATCTGGGTGGTGATGCTGCTGGGGATTTTTAATCCCTACCAAACCGCACCGGTAATGGACTTTGCGATTAAGTATGTTCAGTTTTTGCTATTGTTTGCCCTAATCGGGTCCTTGGTGTTGTCCGCCGAGGCGTTGATGTGGACGCACCGCACCTTGTGTGGCGTCTCGCTAGTTTTGGGCGCGCTTGCCGTCCGCGCCCGGATGGCAGGTGAATTCTCCGTCGATGGCCGCATCGAAGGCTTGGGCGAAGGCTTGCTTGCCGATCCGAACGACCTGGCATCCATGCTGGTCACCTTGGTCCCGCTGGTTTGGTACCACGCCAGCACCGAAACGTCGGCGCTGGATCGTCTGCTGGGACTGGGCGCCCTGGTGTCCTTGCTTGTGGGTGTTGTGATTACCGAATCCCGTGGCGGACTGATCGCCTTGATCGCGGTGGCGGGTTGGTTGCTGATGACCTCGCGGGCGTCGATAATCAAAAAACTGAGCGTGATTGCGATCGTCGGCGGCATTGGCGTGGCATTGTTACCCGACGATATCGCCAATCGCTACGCGACGATTACCAGCGCCGCGCAAACTGACGAAAGTGCCCAAAGTCGTTTGGCGGTGTGGATGGCCGGGGCGCGGATGTTTCAAGATCACCCGTTGTTTGGCGTGGGCGTGACCAACTTTGAGATCGTGTATGGCAGCCGCTACATCGATCGCGTGGGCGCGGGAGACATTTGGCGATCGGCGCACAATTCGGCGGTGGAAGCGGCCGCCGAACTGGGCGCCATCGGATTGCTGGCGTGGTTGATGTTCATGTGCGGTCCCGTGTGGGTGTTGTGGCGGGCCCGTCGCCGACTGGGCGCCGCGACGCGGGAACTGGATGCGTCGGACCAGGCGGTCGAGCGTTGGGAAGAAGCCAGCGAGGACGATTTGGTGCGGGAAACCCGGCGTGCCGAATTTTGGTGCGAGAGCATGATGGCATCGGTGATCGGATTTTTGGTGTCGGCCATGTTCTTGTCAAAAGCCTTTGACATTTCGACCGTGATCTTTGTCGGCCTGGCGGTCGCCGGGGCCCGCTGGGTCCATCGGGCGGCGGAACTGCGTGAGGACGTTGTCGAAGCGTCGCTGTCCGAGTAGGAAGTCACTGTCCGAGTAGGAAGTCACCGTCCGCGTAGGAACTCACTGTCCGAGTAGAAAGCGTTCCCTAATATTCCCGCGGGGTCACGGTTCCCTGGACGCGTGCGGGCAAACCCTGGATTCGCAAGAATCCTTCCGCGTCATCCTGGTTGTACGATCCGCCACCTTCCATGGTCGCAATTTCGGCATCATACAAACTGTTCGGACTCGATCGCTTGTCGACCATGATGTTGCCCTTGTAAAGATTCAAGGTGATTTCGCCGGTCGTCTGTTTTTGGGCCTCTTTGATAAACGCAAGCAGCGAATCCATTTTGGGCGCGTACCAAAAACCGTAGTACACCATCTCGGCGACCTCGGGTGCCAAACGATCCCTCAGGTGCATCAGGTCGCGATCCATGGTCAATTGTTCGACGCCCATCAACGCGTCGTACAAAATCGTCATGCCCGGTGATTCATAAACCCCGCGGCTTTTCATGCCCACGAATCGGTTTTCGACCATGTCGATGCGTCCGATGCCGTTGCGACCCCCGATTTCATTTAACCCTTCGACCATTTGAAGCGCCGAGACGGCATTCCCGTTGAGCGTGGTGGGCACGCCGGCCTCGAAACCAATCGTGACCGATTCGATTTTGTCGGGTGCCTGCATGGGACTAACGCCCATGCCGAATTCGACCAGGTCGACGCCATTGACGTCCAATTCTTCCAGCTGTCCGGCTTCGTAACTGATGTGCAGAACATTTTCGTCACTGCTGTACGGCTTGGCGGTCGACGC
>JBCCRW010000284.1:0-7645 GCA_039201055.1 Planctomycetota bacterium
CGGACGCCAGCCCCAACGCGTGTTCCCGATCCCGAAGGGATCGCAGAAAACGACACTTCTGCGACGGCTCCGCCGTCGGACGGGGTGATTGTGCCTCCGAACCGGAGGTGCGCTGCGCGACCACCGGCTACCTTCTGCGACGGCTCCGCCGTCAGTGCGTGATCGCTTTCGATGTGGGAGAAAAGGAAACGAGAATCTTTTCGTTGCACAAAATCCACTTCACCCACGCGATGATCGGTAATGAACCCGCCCATCACCCATATCCTTCAGCGAATCCAGGATCGGATGCCGGCCTCCGGACAGGTCGATCCCGAGGGCCTGCACGAGGCCTGGGAGGAATTGCTGCCCCTGGTTTATCCGCAAATGCGGCAGATCGCGGCGGCGGCGGCCCGCAAGGAACCGCAATTGCCACAGGATCCGACGGAACTGGTTCATGAAGCCTACCTTCGCTTAGTCGGCAACGAAGCTTTATCGCTGCGTAGTCGAGGCCATTTCTACGGTGCCTGTGCACTGGTGATTCGTCGCATCCTGGTGGATGCGGCGCGAAAACGGAAAGCGGAAAAACGCGGCGGAGGATGGGGCCGAGTCACGCTGGACGTGACCCATCTTCCCCGCGAAGACGCTACCGTCGACCTCATCGAACTCAACGATGCCCTGGACCAGTTGGCCAAGGTTTCCCCGAGAGCGGCTCAATTGGTCGAACTGCGTTTCTTCGGCGGCCTCGGTGAATCCGAAGCCGCCGAGGTCCTCGGTGCCTCCAGACGAACCGTCTCGGGCGACTGGACGATGGCGAAGGCCTGGCTGCGTTTGCGTTTGTCCGATTCCACCGACCGGGAAATCTCATGAAATCTTCGCCACGACAGAACCCGCGTTGCCCGCTGTCGAGCCGCCCCTGGGCCATCACCACCACGCTAGTCATCGCAATCACGTTGCCGCTTTCGCCCACACGCGCTCGGGCCGAACAACCAACCCCCGATGCCGAACAACCAACCCGTGATGCCGACCAGGCGCCCGCACAATTTGGGCTCGCCAATGGCTGGCGTGTGCAAACGCGATCGATCGATAACACCGCTCAGCCTACCAAACCATCGTCTGCACCGGAGCGAATCGTCACCCTGCCGATCGGCTGGGGAAGATCGCAATTGATCTTCAGTGACGATGCCTGGTTCGTCACCAGCGGTCGTCAAGACAATCCGGCAAAATCATCGCCGTGCATTTTCACCGTCACCAAACATCGGCTTTCGGACAACCAGATCGTTTGGCAAAAACGGTTTACCGAATCCGCTCGCGATGACCAACAGGTGTTCGCCGGCCGACAACGGGCGCCGCAGTCCACCCCATTGATCGGTAACGGAATCATCGTGCTGGTTTCATTTGGTGGCGAAATGTTGGGCATCAACGAAACCGACGGCACGGTGCGATGGCGTAAAAATTTGATCGACGACTGCGGCGCGATGGCGGTGCCCTTCGGATTTTCATCCAGCCCGCAAATCGACCCCGACGATGCTGAATCTGCCGTCATGTATGCCGGCGGGGACGTTGACGGTGGTGTCACCGACAAGCCCGAACAGGCCGGCCTGATTCGTTTCAAGATCCGCAACGGCGAAATCGATCGCGTCACGCAACTCGATTCGTTCAGTTACGCGACACCGCTGGCGACCGAAATCGACGGGATCGGTGTGTGGATCGTGATCACCGGACGGGCTGTCGTTGTCGTTGATCGCGACACCGGCGAAATTCGATGCCGGCTTCCACTTCGACAAGCGGACCTCACCAATGTTCCCTCGCCGGTGGCCGTCGGCGACGATCAAATTTGGATTGCCGGTCAAGGCGTCCAAGCTTCGCAGCTACTGAAGATCAAAACCAACGACAACGCCGGCGGCAAGTGGTCGATCGAGCCCGTTTGGGAGCAAACGAAGTTCCAGCCCTTTTATTGCAACACACTGGTCGCCCGGCGGCTGATCATCGGTGCCGATAATTCGACGCTAATGTTTTTATCGGCCGAAACCGGCGCCATTTTGGGGCAGGTCCGTCGCTGGGGGATCAGCAACGTATTGATTGTTGACGAACAGCTTTTGGTCCTGGGCACCGAAGGACAATGGGTTCGCTTGAAATTCAAACAGGACCGGGATGGCCGTGTGGAATCCCTGTTGAAAGTCGCCGAGGGAAAATCGCTGGATGCCCGAACCTGGGTCGCACCTCGGGTGCATCGCGGTGATCTGTGGGTCCGCGGCCCCGAAGACCTCGCCCGCGTGCCCTGGAACCCGCAAACGTGGAACCCGCAAACGCCAGCCACCGAAAAAGTCTGGCTCCGACTAGACTGGCGGGGCGACGATCAAAAGACCAACGGCAAAAAGGTGGCCACACCCGATATCGTCGATCAAATTCTGACGACGTATCAAACTCAGGGACAAGCGGCCGCGCTGAAGATGTACCAAAAAGCCAAGCAAGAAAAGCGAATCACCCGCGACCAGATGTTGCGTTTGGCTCAAGCCGCCGCCGGCGCGGGATTGACCGACGTCGCAAAAATGATTCGAAACGACGCGAAATGATGAACCTGGATCCAGCAACCGGCCGACACGATGCCGAGCAGTTTGACAGGCTTCGCGACGAATTTTTGCAACTTCGCGAGCGTTCGCCGGATGAACAATTCGAAGTGATCCAGGGGCATCGCGAGCGAGATCCGGATTTCGCCACTCAGCTTGAAAAACTGCTTCTTGCGGACCAGCAGGGTGATGATTTTTTGGAGCGTCCGCCGGCTGAGGCACTCGCGAATCTTCCCGAAACCGACCTGGATGTTCAGCAATCCGATGCACCGGAGCGGACGATCCCGCGGAGGATTGCCGCTTACCGGATTCTGCAGCAGATCGGCAGCGGCGGCCACGGCGTCGTCTACATGGCCGAACAAACCGAACCCATTCGGCGGCGGGTCGCGCTCAAACAAATTCGCACCGGCATGGACACCGATGCGGTTCTGGCCCGCTTCGAAGCCGAGCGTCAAGCCTTGGCGATGATGTCGCATCCGTCCATCGCCAACGTGATGGACGCCGGCACCGACGATTCGGGAAAACCCTACTTTGTCATGGAACTGGTTCACGGGCTGCCGATTGATCAATTCGCCGACGAAAACCACTTGTCCGTTGCCCAGCGTTTGGATTTGTTGATGCAGGTGGCCGATGCCGTCCATCATGCACACCGCAAAGGCATCCTGCATCGCGACATCAAGCCGGCCAACGTCTTGGTCACCGTTGAATCCGGTCGCCCACTGGCCAAAGTGATCGACTTTGGCATCGCTAAGGCGTTGCACCAATCGCTGACCCAGCGAACGATGTTCACGCAGTATGGCCAGATCATTGGGACACTGGAATTCATGAGTCCCGAACAGGCGATGATGTCGCAATCGGGATTGGACGTCCGCAGCGATGTGTATTCGCTTGGCGTGTTGCTGTATGTCTTGCTGACCGGACAGACGCCCTTGTCCCAGGAAGACTTGTTAAAGGACGGCATTTGGGAACTCAAACGAGTCCTGCAAACCACTCGCCCGGAACGGCCCAGTGCGCGGCTGTCGTCACTGGATCGTCCGGCCGAAACGTGGCGTCGATTTCAATCCGATGCCCAGCGTGTGAAGTCGGGCGTGATGTCAAAAGGCGTCTGTCCGTGGCGCCGCGATCTGGATTGGATCACCATGCGGGCGTTGGCCAAGGACCCGGCCGCTCGCTACGACTCGGCGGATTTGTTTCGTCAGGATTTGAAACGCTACCTTGAAAACCAGCCCGTCACGGCGCGACCACCCAGTGTCCGCAATACAGCGTGGCTGTTTTTTCGCCGGCATCGCTTTCCCGTTAGCGTCGGCATCATCCTGTTGTTGGCGATGCTGGTATCGACGATCGCCTTGGGATTGGGTTACCGCGCGGCCAATCAAAACATTGCCGCGCTGAATCGCAACTTGCGTCAAAGCCGAGTCGAACAGGCGTGGCGGCAGGTTCGGGCCAGGCAACCGAGCGCTGCGCTCGAAACACTCGATCAAGTCCCCCAGTGGCTTCGCGGTGACGATTGGCAATGGGTCCGAAGCAGCGCCCAACAAATTCGCGTCGACACCTTTCGACAAAATCAAACACCCATTCGGCTGGCGACCTTTGATGCCGATCATCATCGGCTGGCAATGATCACCGCGACTTCCGAATTGGAGATTTGGGATTTGAAACAGCGTCGGCAAGTCCAGCGGGTCAAGCTTCCGACGATCGTCTTTTCGGGACTGATCTTCGACACCGACGGGAAGCGCATCTTGCTGCTTGGCGATCAATCGATGATTCGCTTATTGGATTGGCAAAGTGGCAATATCATCGCCACGCAAAACCTAAAATCCGGTGGCATTCGTCGTGCCGTCCACGATCCGTCGCGCGGGCGTTGGGCGATCACCACCGGTGCGAATGACCTGATTGAAGTCGATGCCGATTCATTGGAGTGGCGTGGACGCAAACGTTATTCGACGCGGCTTTACAGCGTCGCCATCGATACAGCGGGGCACACCGACGGTGCGAACGTGCCGGTGCGGTACTTGATCGGCACCGAAGACGGACGGGTGTTTTGGGATGAAGCCCCTCAAGCATCCGCAGCCAGCCTTCGAGCGCCCGAGATTGCCGAGCCGCCCGAGATTGCCGAGCCGCTTGGGAAGATCGATGCCGGGGTGACGCGTATCGTTACGCTGCATGCTTCCGGCGACACCGTGACCGGATTGGACTGGAGTGGCCGATTATTCTTACTTCGCCGCGACGGCGATGCCTTCACTCGGGTGCAAGAACTGGAATCGGCCAAAAGTCGCGGACAACTGGAAGCGGCGTACCGCGACCGTCAGGGGGATTGGTGGGCCGCGTTTGCCGATGGAGCCATTTTTCGAAGCGAGCGGTCCCCGGATATTCCTGCTGCTGATGTTCCGAGCGACGATGTTCCTGCGGCTGATGCCGATTCGGACCACGCCGCGACGAAGTCGCCAACCGGGGATGTGCGACAACGCTGGAAGCCGTGGCGCGAGGTAAAGTCGTCCGGTGGCGGCCGGCCGCGAGCCCTCGCGTGTCTTGCAGCAGCAGATTTACCCGGGCAAGACGGCGAATCGTTGTCGACCGAAGCCGATGAAATGTTTCTGGCCGAGGCCGGTGGCGCGATCGATCGCATGACAGGCGAGCAAATCGTACGTTCGGAACGTGTTTCGGATCTGGTTCGCAACATGACGGACGTCGAAACACTCGTTCCCGGAAAAACACTCGCTCTTTGCAAGACGAACGGGACGCTTCGAATCGTCGACTCCGAAACGCTGGAAACCCAAACCGAATCGCAAGCGGTCTCCGGTGAATGTTTTAGCATTGCCGTATCGCGGTCCGGAGACGCCATCGCGTCGATCGGATTGGATTTCCAATTGCGTGTCCATGAAGGCGACACGCTCAAGACGCGGTGGTCCGTGCCGGTCATCGGTGGTGTGCGCGAAGCGGCGTTTTCACCGGACGATCGCTGGTTGGCCGGGCCCGCGGATCGTTCTCGCCTGGATGATTTGGTCGAGGGCACGATCGATGTCTATTCGCGGGACAGTCGCAGTGTGCGGCACCGTCTGAGCGGTCACCAGAATTGGATTTTGCAGTTGCACATCGATTCGCAAAATCGACTGTTCTCGCGCTCGGTCGATTCAACCACGCGGGTGTGGTCGCTGGTCGATGGACGTGAATTGGCGGTCTTGGATTTGAGCGGATTGTCGCGGACGACGGCGATGACGGTTTCCCGCAGCGGCGACGAAATTTTCTTTGGACATGAAGACGGTTGGATCAGTCACTGGGACACGACCAGCGGAACGCAAATCGATCAGTGGCCGGTGACCCGCTCGGACATCAGCGGTTTGTGTTTATCGCCGGTGGATGAAAACCTGTGGGTTGCCGCTGGCGCTTCACCCGAATTGCGATCGTTTCAATTGCCCCGTTCGGAAACGCAAACATCGGAAAACACCCAGACTTTGATCCCGCGTGGTCGTTTTGATCTCGGTTTGGGACCGCTACGGTATTTGCGTATGGACCGCCGCCGCGAAGCGTTGTTTGCGTTGGGGGAATCGGGAAAGGTGCGGTATTTGCCCGTTGTGGGAACGCGACGCTAACAAAAGTACGATTGGCTCTTTCTTCGAGGCAAACGTCGCAGCGGTACTCGGACTCAGCGCAGCGGTACTCGTACTCGTACTCGTACTCAGCGCAGCGGTACTCGTACTCGAGAGTCCCACTCGTGCGTCGGTAGAGTCCGTCGGTTGTCAAGTTTCGTTGCGACTACGAGTACGAGTACGAGTACGAGTAGGAGTACGAGTAGGAGCACGAGTACGAGCATACGAGCCGCGAACCCCATCGTGCCGAAGGCGTCGCTGGCGATTTGTCTGCGGGGGTATCTGACCTCGGATGACCAGCGGCGACAGGCCCGGCTCGGTTGTTAGGCTCCTGACACGAATCACCAACGTCGCGAAATCAAATTGACAACGGCCTTCATTTCACGCGAACCCTCCCGCGTCCGTCGCGTCGGTCTATAATTGAGGTCCGGTTTTTGGGGTCGCGCCGGCGGCCCGAACGTGACCCATTCAAAGGACACCGCATGAGTCATTACGGCACGATTGGCGACGACTATTACGTCAACATGAATCTGGCCACCGAGATGGAATTGCCGCAAAACCGGGAAACCTTGCTCCACTATTTCGAACAAATGCGGCGGCGGTATCCGGAACTGCAACACTTCTATTCACGCGAGAAAGATGAATTCGTACTGGAGGGTGACAAGGATGCCGGGCACTATCGCTGGACGTCCATCGAGCCGCGGCGAATCAACAGCGGCGCCGTCAATCCGGAATCCTTCGACGACGCCGTCGCCCAGCATCGTCTGGTCACCGAAATCGTTCCCTACGACCTGTCGGTCACGTCGCTGGACTGCGAATCCCTAAGCGTTTCGATTGGCTTCGATTTCGCATACCGCGGTAATCACAACGCTATCTTGGCCAAAGCCATTGGCGTTGCACCGGGATTGGAAGCGTTTGCCGAACACTCCCGGGGCACACTGCTGGCCAACGAACCGACCATCCAAATCTCGTTGGACGAAGAATGTCGCACGCAGTGCCGGATCAGCTTCGAAACACGCACCAGTGCGTTTCAAGTTCGCACGGGTGACTACCCCGAGGAACAATTGAGCGTTTACTTGACCGTCCGGCGTTACGATTCACTGCCACTGGAAACCACCTACAGCGACGAAGTCGAAAGGTTGTCCGGGTTGTGCAAAGAATTGACGGACGAATATTTGGTGCCCAGCGTGCTACAGCCGCTGCAAGAGGCCATCGCGATCGGGTGAACGTGTACGCGTGAAGGCGTAAACGGCCGCCAGGGCCAAAAAGACACCCAAACTGGCTCCGCCGATCCAATGGATCGGCAAGTGCTGCCGGTTGTAAACATCGTCGCCAAACCAAGTGATTTGCTTGTGGTAGTGGCCGACCAAATTCAACAATCCATTGTGGACCGCATGCGTCACCATACCGGGGATGACGCTTCCGGTTCGGTACGCCACCCAGCCCAACAGCAAACCCATCAAGGTCGTTGGCAAAAAACGTTCCAGCAGCAGCATGTTGCCGGTCACGACG
>JBCCRW010000285.1:0-7585 GCA_039201055.1 Planctomycetota bacterium
CGGGCATGATGGGGCTGGACCAAATCACGGTTTTGACGCATCACCTGGAAAGTCGCTTCGAAAAGTTGCGTTCCGGACGCATCGAACTGGATCGCGAGACGACCAATTTGACGCTCCGCTGTGTCGATTTCTTGCGGACCTGCAACGATCGGCTCCGCAACGGCGATTCGCTATCGTCGCCCGACGAATTGCTTCAAGAACTTCGTGCTCTCGAAGACAAGGCAATCGAGAAACAACGCCGCGATGACCTGGAGGAAAAGTCCGTCGCCGATGTCGACGCCCTGATCGCCGAAGTCACCCGGATCGAGCCCGAGGATGCACTGGATTCTGCACCGGAGGACGCGTCGTCCGGCGATCGTGCTTTGCAGCCGGAAATGGACGATGCCGATTTGATTGCCGATCCGGATCGCCAACCAACCCGTTCGGGGACGGTCGTGCTGGACGAATCCAATGTCCTGGATGGCACCAACACGGCCGACGACACGCTGGTGCTGGACGACCCACTATCCGACGTGCCCGGTGAGGCCGGCGCGCCCGCTCAAGCCGACGCGCCCGGTGAGGCCGGCGCGGATCAAGCGAGCGAGACCGAGCCGGCGACCGCTGCACTGGACGACTATCATCTGGTCGTTGAATTCACCGACACTGCCGCGGCCAATGACAACGCGGCGCGGCAGGTCGCTCAGCGCTTGTCCGATTTGGGACTGATTCGGGCCACCAAACCCGATTTGGACGAAGCGTTCAATCGGGGCATCGCGATCGAGCGTTTGGACGTCATCCTGGGTACCGATGTTTCGCTACAACAGATGCTCGACCGCTGCAGGGACGACACCGTGGTGTCGATCGACATCCGGGTGCCGATGGAACCCGATCGAGAACCGTTGACGACTTGGCGGGCCAACCTGAGTGAAGCGGTCGACACGCGCCAGCGGGCGGACGCTTCCCAAACGTTGCAAGCCGATGATTTTGTCGGCACAGCGGCCAGTGGCCGTGGGCACTCCACCGCTCCGGTTCCCGATGTCCAGCGGAGTTCCAAAATCCAGTCGAAATCCGCGACAGGTGACGTGATCAAAAAGCCCACCCGTGGTGAAACCATGCGGGTCGACATCGAGCGACTGGACGAATTGATGAATCTGGCCGGTGAATTGGTCGTCAATCGTGCGCGGTTTATTCAGTTCATACAAGATATTCCACCGGAGATCCGAAAGGGTTCCCAGCTAAATCAAACACGCGATTTTTGCGACACGGTATCGCGGGCGATCGACTGGATTCGCGAGCGACAAAACGATGATCCTCGTTTGGCCGAATCCCTGGTCCAGGACCTGCACGAGGGACTGGGCGTGGTTCGTGAACAAACGCACGTTTGGGAACACGGGCGTGGAAAATTTGCCGAATTGGATGAAGCCGTCGATCAATTGACCCACGTCAGCGAAAGCATCCAGCGTGGTGTCATGGGCACCCGCATGGTTCCGATCGGGCCGCTGTTCAATCGTCTCAAACGTGTCATCCGTGATTTGGCGTTGGAGTTTGGCAAGGACGTCGACTTGGTCGTCGAGGGCGAGGCGACGGAGTTGGACAAACGGATGATCGATGAATTGGCCGACCCGCTGATTCACCTGGTTCGCAATTCGCTCGATCACGGCATGGAACTGCCCGAGGATCGAAAACAGCGGGGCAAGCCGGCGACCGGCACCGTTCGCTTGGCCGCATCGCACCATGGCAATCAGGTCTTTGTGCAGGTGATTGACGATGGCCGTGGCATCGACACCGACGCCATTGGCAGACGCCTGGTCGAGCGGGATTTGGAGACGCCGGAGAGCCTGCTTGCCCTGACCAAGCGAGATTTAATCCATTCGATTTTTCGCCCGGGTTTTAGTACCGCCGCAAAAGTGACCGATATTTCCGGTCGCGGTGTCGGGATGGATATTGTCAAGTCGCGGATCGAAGCGTTGGGAGGAACCGTTGACGTCGAGACCACGTTTGGCCAGGGTTCGACGATGACATTAAAGTTACCACTGACTTTGGCAATCATTTCCAGCCTGCTGGTCCGGATCGGCCCCATCACATTTTCGGTCGCGACCGATGACGTCCGTGAGATTGTGCCGTTGCGAACCGACCGGGTTGTCGAAATTCATGGCAGGCCGGTCGTCGAATTTCGCGGTGAGTTTTTGCCCGTCCTGACGCTATCGCGATTGTTCCGCTGGAACGACGACACGGTTTTGCAGCATGAAGCATTGGCGAACACTGAAACATCGCCGGACACTGAAACATCATCAAAGATTTGGGCAGATGGTTCGGAGGTGGTTGTTTTGGAAAGTACATCCGGCCGCTTGGCTTTGGTGGTCGATCGCGCGATTGGCAAACGCGACGTGGTGATTAAATCGTTGACCGATCATTTTGGTGCCGTGCGAGGTTTGTCCGGTGCCACGATCTTGGGCGACGGCGAAGTCGCCTTGATGCTGGACGTCGCGGAGTTGCCAAAGCTGGCCGCCGAAGCCTCTAATCGAGTAACTAGCCTGCCGTCGGAGCCGGAATCCGCTGCCTCTTCGCCATTCGCGATGTGAACCCTTGTCCTCCGCACCCCTTCGCGTTCTGGTTGTTGACGATTCGGCATTGTTCCGGACCGCCATCGTCTCGATCCTCAATTCGATGCCCGACGTTCAAGTGGTCGGCTTGGCAACCCACGGCCGCGAGGCGATCGATCGGATCGAGCAGCTGCAGCCCGATTTGGTGACCCTGGATGTGGAGATGCCGGTTCTGAACGGCATCGAAACGCTACGCGAGATGCGGCGTTTGGATTTGAAGACCCCAACCTTGATGGTCAGCAGTTTGACGCAAACGGGGGCCGAGGTCACCGTTGAAGCTTTATTTGAAGGCGCGTTTGACTTTGTGCACAAACCGAGCGGTGGTAGTCGAGCGGAATTGCAACAGCGGATGCAAGAAAAGGTCGAAGCATTTCAAGTTTCGCGTCGACAGCATTCACGCAAAGCTGCGGCGCGGCGGTCATCAACCCGCGCGACCACCAGCGAAACCGGCCTGTTGCCGCATGATGGCACCCAACGCCCGCCGCTGGATGGCGTGCCGCGAGACGCCAAAGCGGCGGCTCGGCAGCAAGCGACATGTCCGTTGATTGTGGTGGGCGCCAGCACCGGCGGACCGCAGGCGCTAAGGCAATTGGTCGGACGTCTGGATTCGGATTTGCAAACACCGATTTTGATTGTTCAGCACATGCCCGCTGGTTACACCGAGTCGATGGCCAAGCGACTGGACAGTTTGACGGCCCTGCAAGTACGCGAAACCTGCGAGGGCGCCAAATTGTCGGAGGCCAACATTTGGGTCGCCGCCGGCGGCATGCACTTGGGTTTTACGGGCAGTCGCGAATACACGATGTTTCGCGGTCATGATTCGCCGCCACTGCACGGCTGCAAGCCCGCCATTGACTTCACGATGGAAGCCGCCGCCAAACACTTTGGCCCCGGCGTTTTGGCGATCGTTTTGACCGGCATGGGCCGCGATGGAGCCGGCGGGTGCCAGGCGATTCGGCATCATGGTGGCACCGTATTCGCCCAGGACGAAGAAACGTCGGCGGTGTACGGCATGCCCAAAGCGGTTGTTCAAGCCGGAGCCGCCGATCGAGTGCTACCGCTGGGGCGCATTGCCCCGGCCATCGCGCGGCATTTGAAGCGCACCCACAGGAGCCGTGTTTGATGGCTTCGCAATTATCCGGCAGCTCTGACACGCCGACTGACAACGAAGGCATCGACGTCGTTATCGCCGAAGACAATCGCCTGCAGGCCAAGGTCCTGGCCGATCGATTGACCAAGGCGGGTTACCAGGTTCGGGTCGCGGTCAACGGCCGCGAAGCACTCGAGGAGATTCGGCGTCAGCGGCCGGCGCTGCTGATTTCCGACATCGAAATGCCGGAGATGACCGGCCATGAATTGTGCCGGGAGATCAAGAACGACCCGCAATTGGCCGACGTCCCCGTAATTCTGCTTTCAACCCTGGCCGACCCCGTCGACATCATTCGCGGCCTGGACTGCGGTGCCGACAATTATGTCACCAAACCGTACCGGATGAGCTACTTGCAGTCTCGGATGGAATCGTTGTTGCAGACCCCGTTGTCGTCCGAACAAGATGATGCACTGGAGCTGAATGTGACGCTGATGGGCGATCGCTACACCGTCAAAAGCGGTCGGCAACAGGTGCTCAATTTGTTGGTTTCGACCTTTGAAAACGCGGTTGAAAAGAACCAGGAGTTGCTCCGCTTCAATGAAGAGTTACAAACTGCCAAGCAGCAATTGTCGCGTCGCAACACGGAATTGGAATCCGCCAACGAGCGGATGCAGCGTGATTTGACCGCGGCCGCCAAGATCCAGCATTCATTGTTGCCAACCGCATCGCCGACGTCCGATCGGATGCAATTCGCTTGGAAGTATTTGCCCTGCGATGAATTGGCCGGCGATTTTTTGAACGTCTTTCAATTGGATGACGATCACATCGCGTTATTTGTCGTCGACGTCAGCGGACACGGCGTGCCATCGTCGCTGTTGTCGGTTACCGTGGGCCGAGTGTTGGTGCCGCACGTGACCGAATCCGCGTTGTTGGTTCGCCAAAATCCCGACGGAACCCGCCGCATTGTGCCGCCGCGCGAGGTCGCCGAGGAACTCAATCGCCGTTTTCCGATGGAGGACCAGGGTGATTTGTATTTCACGATGGTCTACGGGGTCATCAATACAAAAACGCTGCAGATGACCTACACATCGGCCGGCCACAACGCAATCGTGCTGGCCCGCCGCGACCAGTTGCCAAAAATGTTAAGTGCCGAAGGGTTCGCGATCGGCTGGATCGAAGACATCCAGTACGACGAACACACCGTCCAATTGGAACCCGGCGACCGGGTCTATTTGTACTCCGACGGAATTCCCGAGGCCTTGGATGAAAATCTCAAGGAATTCGACGAACCGCGGATGCTGGAACTCATGCGGCGATGCCAGGACCAAAGCGTGGATCAAGCCGTCGATACGGTGTGCAAAGCGGTTGCCCATTGGTGCCGCGTCCATGGTCCCAAGGACGACGTCTCGCTGCTGGCCGTCGAAGTGAAATCCTGATTCGCCTGATAAAATAAGCGAGTCGCGTCAGCCAACGGGTTTGGGCTGAGCCTATTTTCGTTGGCGCCGCCTATTTTCGTTCGGCAGCGTCTATTTTCGTTCGCAGAGGGCCCGATGTGTCGCTCGTCACGATAGCATCGGTGCGACACCTAACCAACTTCCCGCAGGCAAACCCTTTTTCCCGGCCCCGTTTCTCCCCCCCCAACAACCCACTGGAAATCCATTTCCGATCCGCCCCCTTCATTGGCCATCGGCGATGTTTGGGCGCGTCACGGCGACCAACTTCGCCGCCGCGCGCGGACGCGCTTGCGCCAATATGGTTTGTCAGGCCAGGCGGAATCGATGGACATTTGCAATGACGTCATGGCCGACCTGGCTCGCCGCGGTGCCGGGGCGCGAACCCAGGAAGAGGTGCTCGGCTACATTTTGCGAGCGATCGACAACCAGGTTCTGGACACCTTTCGAACGCTCGCCCGCCAGTGCCGTGATTTTCGCCGCAACGAACCCACACCCGTCGAAGAGATGGCCGTGCCGGCCGAGGCGACGACGCCCAGCCGAATTGCATTGCGTCGCGAAATCCTGCAGCGAATTCGATCGTTGCTTAGCCCCGAGGAATGCAAGGCCGTCGACTTGATGTTGGAAAATCGTGATTGGAATGAAATCGGCCAACAATTGGGCATGGGCGGCGATGCGGCACGGATGCGAGTTCGACGCGCGATCGCTCGCGTCCGAAAACAAATCGCCGGTGATTCCGATTCATCTCCGACATAGATCCATCCAGCGTGAATTATGAATAAGCATTCGCATTCGCGCCCCGATAGCCGCCCGCAAAATGTCACCATGCCAACTCGAACGCCCGGATTGCCAATGGATTGTGGCTTGCTCAAAGATCGTGGCGTGCCCATGGATTGGATGAATCGTTGGCGACGTTTTCGCGTCGAACATCCCGATCGGCCACTGGTCGAATGCATTGGCGTCGATCGGCCCGACACGATGACCTTGCTGGAATTGGCGTGCGCCGACTTGATGCATCGCCAACGTGACGGTCGCGACGCAACAGTCGAAGACTACTTGGTGCAGTTTTCGCGGTTGCAACTTGACGACCATCGCTTGGATTTGATTGATGCGGAAATTTGTATCCGCCAAGAGCTTGGCCGCCCCAATGCGCCCGAGGATTGGTTTGCCCGTTTTCCGAAAGACCGAGCCGCGATCATGGCGCTGCTGCAGTTGGATGAAATCGCCGACGTATCGGTTGGCAGTTCATCCGTCTTTGAATCGGCCGAAAGTTCAACGTCAGCAGATGCTCCGGGGGGCGCGGCATCCCGTCGCCACGATGATGAAATTTCGCTGGCCAGCCCCGATTGGTTTGTCGGGCACCGTGTCGTCGCGACGTCGCCGGGATCGTGGCTGATCCGGGGTCGCCACCGCGACGACAACCGGTCGATGGCGATGAAGCTGTTGGCATTGCCGCCGGGCGTCACGCCGATCGAATCCAAGAGCTTGTTGGAACTTGTTGAAGCGGCTGGCGAAATCGATCATCCGCTGTGGGTCGCACCCGAATCGTCAACCATTCAAAACCGGCATCTAGGCGTGTTGCGACCGTGGGTCGACGGCGTCGCGTGGTCTCAATCGAGCCCCAGCGTGGAAGATCACCTGAGGAGAATTGCGATGCTGTGCGGCACGGTCCAATTCGCGTTTTCTCGCGGTGTCCAGCATGGCGGCATCAACGAAAACAACCTGATCATCGGTCATGATGGAAAAATTCATCTTTTGGATGCGGTGTGCAATCGGGGCATGATTGGCGCGGTGATTCACGGACGCGACAAAGCGGGTGGCCGAGCATCTCGGGTGCAACGCGATGTCGCATCGCTGTTGTCATTGTTGGCGATTCCGTTGGCGTCGTCGGACCATCCCGATGCCGCCAGGTTACTGGATGCCTGCGGGACCGCGGCACGTCAAACACCCGACGATGCGCCCGCGTTCATCAGCGACCAGATCCACCGCTTGATCGACCAACGCCCCATTCAAATGCCCACCAGGACGGATGGCCCAGTGCCCAGAACGGCTGGCAAAAGGCGCGGAACGGCTGGTTTCCCCGGCCGACCTCGCTTCCTGACCTTCTGGCGCCGCCGGTAACCGACACCGAGGACTGCAACCATGAAACTAATCTGCCCCGAATGCCAGGCAGCGATGTCGGTCTCCTCGGCCTCGCTGCGACCCGGCACTTTCAAGCCATCCTGTAAACAATGCGGTAAACGGTTTGTGTTGAAAGTTTCTTCGGATACGCCGCCCAAGGTCCGTGTTTCCAAAGCATCGCCGGATCGTCTGGACGCCCAAAAGAGATCGGTATCGACCAAGGCGACCACGACGCTGGCGTCGCAAAGGTCAGCGGCGTCACGCGAAGCCATGGAAGCCACACAAGCTGACTCGGTTGCGACACAGCCTCGGTCCAGCGCGACAGGTGCCCATTCGGTTGC
>JBCCRW010000286.1:0-7571 GCA_039201055.1 Planctomycetota bacterium
CTCCCTATTGGCCACAAACCCGGTTTCACGGCAACGCAGACAATTCGCGACCCATAACCAGGTTCTATTGCGGGTCGCCCGCCCGCAACGAGCTCAAGGCTGCAACGAGCTCAAGGCTGCGACGAGCTCAAGGCTGCGACGAGCTCAAGGCTGCGACGATCCAACGATAAAGATGCTCCCGCTCGCGGCCTTCTTGGATCGCATCGTGCTCGGCAAGAAATGCGGCGAGTTTCCCACCATCCATTCCCAGCGACCCGGCGATCACGCGGGCCTGTTCCCACGTCGGCAGCCAGACCATCTGTTCCCGAAAGGCATCCACGCCGCCCAACAAGTTCATGAAATAGGCGTGGTTGATGATGAAATAAACGCCTTCTTGAAACGGCGACGACCGTTCCACGTTGTCATGAAGATCCCAAACGTAGTGCCCGGCAGCGGGTTCCCAGGAAAGTCCCGACTCGTGCATTTGTTTTGCCAATTCAATCTCGCGGGCGGCAAACATCAAACCACTAGCTCGCGACCGGGACCTTTTTGCTTCGCTTGGGTTTGTAGATTTCCGTGGCGGTCCCGAAGTGCATTTCGCCGGCGTTCATCAACGTTTCGCTTAGCGTCGGGTGCGGGTGAACGCTTTCGGTAATGTCGTGAACTTCGCAGCCCATTTCGATGGCCAGCACGGCTTCGGCAATCAGCTCGCCCGCCCCGCTGCCAACGATGCCACAACCGATCACTCGGCCCGAACTAGGATCGACCAACCATTTGGTCAGCCCTTCGGTGATCCCCAGTGCCTGGGCCCGGCCGCTGGCTTGCCACGGATAGGCATTGACCTCGTGAGGCACGCCATCGCGTTTGGCCTCTTCTTCGGTAATCCCGGCCCAAGCAATTTCCGGATCAGTGAACACGACTGCCGGAATGGCTCGTTTGTCGAATGCGGCGGACGTCTTACCGGCGATGACTTCGGCAGCCACGCGACCCTCATGGGTGGCCTTGTGCGCCAGCATGGGGTCGCCGGCGACGTCACCGATGGCAAAGATGTTCGGATCGTCAGTCCGCTGATGCGAATCGCATTGGACGAAGCCACGCGAATCCACAACCACTTTTGTGTTTTCAAGTCCCAGATTGGCCGTCACCGGACGCCGACCAATGCTGATCAACACACGGTCGTAGCGTTCATGACCAAACTTTGCGGGACCTTCAAAGGTCACTTCGACTTGGTCATCGACCAGGGCCAACGAGCCAACCTTGGTGTTCAAAAACACCCGGTCGTCGCACAAGCCGCGGATTTTCTTTTCCAGCGGCTTGACCAGATCGCGATCGGCGCCGGGCAATAAACCTTCGCCCAGTTCGACAACGGAAACCTTCGACCCAAGTTGGGCGTAAACGCTGCCCATTTCCAAACCGATGTAGCCGCCACCGACGACCAGCAGGGTTTCGGGAATGTCCTTCAATTCCAGAGCACCGGTGCTGTCCATCACCCGGTCGCTGCCGATGTCGAACACCGGCGGCATCGTGGGGACGCTGCCGGTTGCCAGAATGCACTTGTCGAAGGTCAGCGTGCCGCCTTCGGGAATCGATTCGTGATCGCCCTCCAACTTCAAAGTCGTCGAATTGACGAAGCTTCCGCGGGCCTGGATGACCCTGACCTTTCGGCGTTTGGCAAGTCCGCCCAGCCCACCGGTCAGGTTGGAAATGACCTTGTCCTTGCGGGCCCGCACTTTGTCGATGTCGATCTTCGGTTTCCCGGAATATTCGACACCCCAATCGTCGGCCAAGTCATCCACCTCGGCGATCACCTTGGCGACGTGCAGCAAAGCTTTGCTGGGGATGCAACCGCGAAGCAAGCAGGTGCCGCCTAGACGCGGTTCGGCTTCGACGAGGGTAACGTCCAGACCTTCATCGGCGGCGAGGAACGCGGCGGCGTAACCGCCCGGTCCGCCGCCCAATACGACAACGGGAGCGTGCATGGATTGTGGGGTGCTTAACGCGACAGGAATTCGACGACGCTGTTAGCGTCCACCGGCAAACTGATGTCGCTGGGTCCCGGCAAACCCAACACGGTGGCCTTCAGGCCCTCGCTGTCAAACGTCACCCAGTCCAAAGAATCCGGGGCGGCGTTGGCGATCACGCCACGATACAGATTCTTCAAGTTTTCGCGACCACGAACTTCGACAATGTCGCCCGGACGCAGCAAATAACTGGGCTTGGTGACCTTCACGCCGTTGACGCAGAAGTGCCCGTGCGAAATCCCCTGACGCGCTTGAGGGCGGGTTTTGGTGAATCCAACGCGGCGGACCACGTTGTCGATGCGGCGCTCGCACATCAACAGCAGCAATTCGCCCGTATTGCCCGGCTTCCGCGAAACGGCATCGAAGTAACGGCGAAGTTGCCGTTCGCCGAGCCCATAATAGTGCTTGATTTTCTGCTTTTCCTGCAGCGCCGCACCGTAGTTACTCGGACGCCGACCCCGGAAGTGCATCCCCGGCGGTTGGGGACGACGGTCCATGGCGCGAGCCGCACCGGCGGTTTCATAAATCAGCGTGCCGAGGCGTCGATTGACGCGGGCCTTGGGGCCGGTATAGCGAGCCATAAACGTTCAATTCCGGGAAAAACAGGGTTTGCGGCAAAATCGCGGACGCCGAGGGGAATCTCCCGTCGAGCGAACGTTTTGCCTGATTTCAGTGAACCGCCGGCAGTGTCCGGGACACAGCGTTTCAAAAAAGCGGACGCGGATTGTGGCGTTTGCGGTGGTTCCTGGCAAGCCGAAAGGGGTGTCATTTACGCAGGTGAGCCGAAGGTGTGGCGACAGCCACGCGTCGGGTCGGAACACGTATCGCTCGACAGAAACCGTTTCCACCGAAGGACCCGGCTCGCGGCTGTCGCCGCAATCTCGGCTCACCCGTCGTTCAGCTCTCCGAACTGACAACGCTCCGGTTCGCCTCAGTTAAAACGGCTACCAGTCGGCCAGCGGGCCGGCCATTTGATCGACTTTGGAAGCGTGGGTGTTGCAAAATTCGTCCGTCATCCCCGCCAAATACTCACCCACCACGCGGGGCAATGGGTGCGTTTCGCGACGACGGCGAAATCGCAACGGCAAACGATCGGGAACCCGCACCAGATGGTCGAACAGTTTCGCCAAACGCTCGCTCGCGCGAGCGCGAACGACAATCAAATCCGGATGCCGATAAACCGCCTGGAACAGAAAACGTTCCAATTCGTCCCGCTGTTCGGCCAACTCCGGTGTATGCCCCAGTTCCAAATGGGTCGTCACGATTTCGTCGGCAGAATAACCATCGTACGGCCGCAGCCGATCGGTGCACGCTTCCAGCAAATCGCCGACCTGCAAATCCACCAAGTCATGCACTAACAACTGTCGCAGGCCTCGAGTCGGCAAAAAACCGTGGCGTTGCCGCAGCCGCGCAAGCGATTGCCGCACGATGGCCAGTTCGGCAAGTTCATCGATCGACAGCAGACCCATTTGAATCGCGTCGTCCACGTCATGAGCGTCGTAGGCAATCGAATCGGCAAGATCGACGACCTGGGCTTCCAAGGACGGCATCAGCCGCTCACCCCGATCGGTCTTGTGAGCACGATCGGTTTTGTGAGCACGATCGGTTTTGTGAGCGCGATCATCTTGGCCCGCCAGTGTTTCCGCACTCAGGTTCAATCCGGTGAATTCGGCGTACCGTTGTTCCAACTGCGTCACAATCGTCAACGCGAATTGATTGTGCGAAAATCCACCCACCGATGCCATGCGCTCGTTTAACACGTCTTCGCCGCAATGACCAAACGGCGGATGCCCAATGTCGTGCATCAACGCCATCGCTTCGACCAGATCCTCGTTCAATCGCAGCACCCGAGCAGCAGTGCGCGCGATCGACGTGACCTCCAGCGTATGAGTCAAACGCGTGCGGTGGTAAATGCCCATGTCACCGGTGAACACCTGCATCTTCCCGCTAAGCCGGCGAAAGGCACTGCTGTGCAGCACCCGGTCGCGATCACGCACAAATGGGCCGCGGTAAGCGTGCTCGGTTTCGGGGTGGCGACGTCCCCGCGAATCCACCGAATGAATCGCATACGATGCCAGCGATAGATGCTCGTACGTCCGCCGATCAAGCGTCGGCGGCGGCTGGACGAGGTTCCTTTTCATCAATGTATCGTTTGGCTTTCCCGGAAGTCTTGCATCGCGCGGGAATGGCGGCGAGTCGGTATTTCCGAAATCCTACGACAAAAACCGCGATCAGCCACTATCGATTTCAGCGGAGATGGTGGATTCGAGCATGAGCAAACGTTCAAGTCCCCCGAAAGGCGCCCGCACCGAGCCCACCGATTCCCCCGTCCGCGAAGCCCTTGGAGGGTACGGCATTCCCGAAAAAATTTCGCTGCGTAACGCTCTTGAAGAAGTTTCGCTTGTTGACGTTCCCGGCAAGATTTCGCTTCGCGGGGTCCGCGTCCACAATTTGGCCGGCTTCGATCTGGACATCCCTCGCGATGCACTGACCGTCATCACCGGCGTTTCGGGAAGCGGCAAGAGCTCGTTGGCGTTCGACACGCTGTATGCCGAAGGCCAACGCCAATACATCGATTCGCTGTCCGCCTACGCGCGACAATTCCTGGACCAAATCCCGCGGCCGGAAGTCGATTCGGTCAGCGGTTTGGCACCGACGCTGGCGATCGATCAAAAGAACCACAGCAGCGGTCGGCGGAGCACCGTGGCCACGATCACCGAAATCTACGACTACCTGCGGCTGTTGTACGCCCGCATCGGAGTGCTGCATTGCAGCCATTGCGGTTCGTCAATTGATCGTCGCGAGCCCGATTCGATCCTGGCCGCGATCGCCGCGCAGCCGCCACGCAGCAAATTGATTTTGCTGTCGCCGATGGTGCGGTCTCGACGCGGTGCCCACCGCGAGGTGCTGGACAATATCCGCCGCGATGGACTGATCCGCGCGCGTGTCGACGGTGAAATTTATTTGCTCGATGACGTCCCGACCCTGGCCGTACGCAAACTGCATTCGATCGAGGCCGTTGTCGATCGGCTGGTCGTGCCCGCCGGCGATGCCGACGAAGCCACCCGAGATTCGTTCCAAAAACGATTGCGCGATGGCATCGACTTGGCGCTGCGTTTGTCCGGCGGCCTGGTCGCGACACAATCGCAAGCACCCGAGCAGGAATCGTTCACCACCGAAACCTACAGCACCGCGATGGCATGCGTCGCTTGTGGGGCCAGCTTTGAAGAAATCGAAACGCGGACATTTTCATTCAACAGCCCCTATGGTGCTTGCGGAAGCTGTGAAGGCTTGGGTGTGATCGGCAGCGGTGACGAAGTCGAAGTTTGCGGAGATTGTGACGGCACCCGTCTGCGGCCCGAGGCCCGCGCGGTGACGATCGCCGGCACGTCGATTGACCAGTGCGTCGCCATGCCCATGCAGGCCGCCCGGGAGTGGCTCGATTCGATCGCGGCAAACCTGTCGCCGCTGCACCAGCGGGTCGCCGAGCCCATCGTTCGCGAAGTCACCCGGCGGCTACAGTTCCTGGGCGAAGTGGGCGTGCCCTACCTGACGCTCGACCGCGACGCGTCGACCTTGTCCGGCGGCGAATTGCAACGCGTCCGGCTGGCCACGCACCTGGGCAGCGGGCTGGTCGGCGTCTGTTACGTCCTGGACGAACCCTCCATCGGCCTGCACCCGGCCGATCACGAAAGGCTGATTGGCTGTATTCGAAAACTGCAACGCGATGGCAACACCGTCGTTGTGGTCGAACATGATGAAGCGACCATTCGCGAAGCCGATTTCCTGGTCGACGTCGGGCCGGGCGCGGGCGCCGGTGGCGGTCGTATCGTCAGTCGCGGTACGCCCGACGAAGTCGCCGCCGATCCAAGTAGTTTGACCGGTGACTACTTGGCCGGTCGACAACGAATCTCGGTTCCCAAAGAGCGACGTGTTTCGAAACAATCGATCACGATCCGCGAAGCCCGAACGCATAATCTGAAACGAGTGACCGTCGATATCCCCTTGGGAATACTGGTCGGCGTCTCCGGTGTATCGGGAAGTGGGAAGAGCTCGTTGATCAATGACACCCTCTATCCGGCGCTCGCCAAAAAACTGGACCTGGTCGCGCCCCAGCCGGGCCCGCACCGTTCGCTTCGCGGTGCCGCCCAAATCGACAAGTTAATCGTCATCGACCAAACCCCCATCGGCCGCAACGCGAGGTCCTGCCCGGCGACCTACGCGGGCGTGTTGGGCGAAATCCGCAAGGTGTTTGCGACCACTCGCGCCGCCAAGACACTCGGCTTTGCCGCCGGACGCTTCAGCTTTAACTCGGCCGGCGGCCGCTGCGAACAATGCAAAGGGCACGGCTTTGAACGCATTGAAATGAATTTCCTGAGTGACCTTTTAGTGCGTTGTTCACGCTGCCAAGGGCGACGCTTCAACCGACAAACGCTGCAGGTTCGTTTCAAGGGCAAGTCGATCGCCGATGTGCTGGACATGACAATCGACCAGGCATGTGAATTCTTTGAAAACGTCCCCTCGGCGCTGCGTTTGTTGCAATCGCTCCGGGCCGTGGGTCTAGGCTATTTGCATCTGGGGCAATCCAGCACGACGCTTTCGGGTGGCGAGGCACAGCGAATCAAATTGGGCACCGAATTGGCTCGACCGGCCACCGGACGGACGATGTATTTTTTGGATGAACCGACCACCGGTTTGCACTTCGCCGATGTCGATCGTTTGATCGGTGTGTTGCAACGGCTGGTGGATGCGGGCAACACGGTGATCGTCATCGAACATCAATTGGACTTGTTGGCCGCGTGCGATCACCTGATCGATTTGGGACCCGTCGGCGGCAAAGACGGCGGGCACGTTTTGGCCACCGGCACGCCGGAGGAGATCGCCGCGCTGCCCGACAACGCGACGGGAAAACACCTTCGAAACGTACTCCGCTGATAAAACAGATCGCTACCGAATGCTGTGCCTTCGGCACTCAAACGCGATTCGTCTCGGATAGACGAGCGACTTTGGCGAAGCAGCTCAGTAGCACGCCTCTCCGAGGCGTTTCGATTCACCTCGGCAAATGCACTCAAAAACAGTGCGCCGTCTTTCTTGCTCAAGCGACCTGGTTCGCAAAGAAATAGGGCCAGAAAGATCTGTGCTCTGAATTTTTCTGCCGAATCGCGAGCATTCAAGACCAACGCCTCGGGCCCCAGGGCCACGGCAAACTTTAGGCAATCTGGGCAAGGAGTAATCGAGCATGGCTCGCCGAACGATTCGAATTGCCAATCGTCCGCGAACCTGAGCCGCTGGCCGAGCTGTAAGCGAATCCACGGGTACCTAACGTTAACTCGTTCCCTGGCTCCGCCTGGGAACGCAATGTCTCGGAGGCTCCCGCCTCCCTGCCCAGCGCGCGATACCCGGCCCGTCGCTTGAAGCTCCAGTCACGGCTCATCGGCATCGTCCGCGTACCTGAGCCGCTGGCCGAGCTGTAAGCGAATCCACGGGTACCTAACTTTAACTCGTTCCCCGGCTCCGCCTGGGAACGCAATGTCTTGGGGGCTCCCGCCTCCTTGCCCAGCGCGCGATACC
>JBCCRW010000287.1:0-7569 GCA_039201055.1 Planctomycetota bacterium
CATTGCCTTGGTATTGCCCGCATCGACAATCAGCAATTCGCCGAGTGTTTGGATGGCGGCGTCATGCTGTCCCCGTTCGGCGGCGTCGATTGCGATTTGCATTCGCGCGTCGACGGTTGGATTAACGCGTGGTTGGTCGCCACTTGAAGCTTTTGCTTCGACGGGCTCGCTGGTGCGTTTGGTGGGGCGAATCCGCTTTGCCGTCGGAGTCGTTTGGGTTCAGCCGGCAAGGCCCATGAGCGCGGACCAAAAAAAAAATGCGGTCAGCCGGCGGATCATGCGCTTTGCGGGTGGATGGCGGTACCGATCAGCACGGCGTCGCAGCCGGCGTCGATGAAACGTTTTTGATCAGCGGCGTTTTGGACACCACCGCCGGAAATCAACGTGCCGCGAAAACCCGATTCCCGCAGCTGGCGACAACGCTCGTGCGTGGTTCCGCCATCGCCGGCGCCCACCGAACTCAGGTCCAGCACAACAACATCGCTGCAACCGTTGGCGGCGATCGCGGACATCCATGATACCCGGTCGTCGCCGACAAATTCGCCACGCCGATAATCCAGACCCAGTGCGTGACGCTTGGAATTCGATGAACGCGTCACCGCGATTTCATCAGCCATTTTTGTCGCCATGTGGACGGTAGGAAACGTTTCGGCCGAAAGGATCGGAATCCCATCCGGAAAAATGTTCCGGGTTCCATCGCGGAAGTTTGAATCGGACCAATTGGCGTCCATCCACAACGTGCCGCCGGCAAGCATCGGGGCAAGTTTTTCAAGGGTCCGCAGGTTGTCGCGGCGGTGGTTTTGGAGCGAATCCAGATCCGCCAGATAGAAACGCTCGATTCCCAACGATCGATAATGGCTGATCAAACGCTGGGCGTCGCCGCGAACCGATGCGATGGGCTTGTAAGTATCGCGTTGGCCCCCGCGGGCGGCGACGGCTTGGCCGCCAAGAAGATCGATGACACCAACGATTCGCGCCGGGTCAAAGTCATGTGCGGGCCGCATTCAATCCAGCGGCGTCTTCTTGAGCTTGTTGGGCAGGTTGAACAGCGATTCGACTTTGACGATCGCGTAATCATCGGGAAAGGTGTGCACCGCTTGCACCAACATCGACCGTAAACGGGTTTCGATGTTGATGTAGCTGAGCGCCCCGAAGCTGATTCGGCCGCTGGAATCGAATTGGTGCAACAGGCCTTTGGTGGGGCCCTGGCCAAGTTGCTTGTGCATCATCCAAAACAAATCGGGCTTGACCGTTTCCAATTGGAAATGCGTTCGATAAGAGATGCCGCGATCGTCACGAATGTGTTCGGTGCGGCTTCCACGCAAACGTTTGGAAAGTCGACAACGGCGTGTTGGCAGGGGTTGCAGCGACGATGCGGCGACTTCGCAAATGCAACCCCGATCGGTTTGCCAAGTAACCACGTGGCCGCAATCGGTGATGTCGATCGTTGCGGTGTAATGATCGCGTGTCATCCGCCGCGAATTGTGAACGCGGTACAGTTCAGGATGGACCGGACGTCCGAACACGTGAAACGAAAGTTCGGCGACTTTGGGACGGACCGAAAGCACGAGTGCAAACCTGGCGGAAAAGTGAAAAGTGAAACAAGGCGTGGTGACACGTACTGGCGAATACCCGTGCCGCCGGTTTGGTCGAAAGACCGAAACGAGTTGCCTTGGAACACTCAGTATACGCGTCCTACCGAAGGAGGCCAAAGAGCGTTTAAGCTGGTAGGGCAAAAGAAAAAAATTCCGCAAGAAAACTCGATTCACCGTTGACATCATTCATGGTCATCGTCATCGACAACTACGACTCGTTTACCTTCAACCTGGTCCAGCGTTTGGGCGAGATCCAGCCGACGATCGACGTTCGCGTGTTGCGCAACGATCAGGTGACGCCCGATGAATTGGCCGCCATGCAACCGGAACGAATCTTGATTTCACCCGGTCCGTGCACGCCGACCGAAGCGGGCATTAGCGTCGATGTGGTCAAACGTTTTTCCGGTGTCGTTCCCATCTTGGGCGTGTGTTTGGGACATCAATCGATTGCCCAGGCTTTAGGCGGCAAGATCATTCGGGCGCCGGAGTTGATGCACGGTAAAACCGATTCGATTCACCATCGTGGTGACGGTTTGTTCGCCGGCATCGAAAATCCGTTCACCGCGACGCGATACCATTCGTTGGTGATCGATCCGCAATGCGTTCCCGACTATTTGGAAGTCACCGCGTGGACCGACACCGGCGGCACTCGGCAAATCATGGGCGTGCGTCACCGGGCTCATCAAACCGAAGGCTGGCAGTTTCATCCGGAAAGTTTTTTGACCCAGCCGGGCGTCAACTTGCTGAGCGCGTTTCTGAGTTGGTGAAACTCGATCTTGACCGTGTCGCGGAATCGCGGTTACAGCCAAGTCATGGGTCGGCCATTCTCATCCGTTCTGTTTGCGCTGCTGCTGGCGATCGCCACTGGGATGCCGTCGTCGCTATCGGTGACCCGGGCGTGCGCCCAGGGTGTCCCACGAACTCGCCTGGTGCCGTACGGATCGCCCGCGCCGGCAATGGCACCATCGCCCGGGTTCACTTCAACGCCAAATTCGCTGCTTCAGGCCACCCCGAGCCCCGCGTTTTCCAGTCCAACGTTTTCCAATCCGGCGCCCACGCCGCCCGTTTACAATCCGCCGAATCCCGCGGCGTTGGGGTTTGATCCTTACGCCCGCGTGATGCCGCGGGGACCGGCCGCGTTCGGCTTGCCGTACCTGACGCCCAACCCCAACGCCGGTAGTGCGCCGGCAAGTTTTTCCGGTTGGCTGGGCGGATTGTTTGGCGACAATCGCGGCGGCTTGGCCAGCGGACCGGTGCTCAATTCGCCGCTTTATCCGACACCGGGAACATTCGATAACCCTTCGGTCAATGGCCCGCCGGTGGCGACGCCAATTCCCGGCTTCGGCCAAGCCGTTCCCGGCTTCGGCCAAGCTGCCCCAGGTTTTGGCCAAACCGTTCCAGGTTTTCCACAGGGCAATTTTGGCTTGGGTGGCGGCAGCGGCAGCCCCTTTGCCCCGTCACCCGGTTTCGGCGGCGCGGCATTTCCCCAATCGATCTATCCGTCGTCCACGCCGTCGACGCTGTTTCCGCAGGGCATGTTTTCGGGCGGCCCGGCGCTGGGTGGCGGCGGTCCGTTTTCAGCCTATCGCCTGTTGCATGGACCACGCATTCGGCACGGGTTTGTTGGGATCAACAACGACGAAGATGATTTGGAAACCAACGACACCGATGTTTCGGCAATTTTTGCGTTTCCAAATTTTCTGTATTCGACGCAGCCTTTATATGTCATCCCATCGTTTTCGTTGCACCTGTTTGACGGCCCTGATTCCAGTACCGGCGCCGACCTACCCGCACAGACTTATGGCGGCTTCTTGGACTTCGGTTACAACAGCGACCCCAATCGAATTTTGGGAACCGAATTGGGCCTGCGAGTGGGTGTGTTTTCCGACTTCGATCACTTCGACAGCGATTCGCTACGGGTGCTGGGCAAGGGCTTGGTCCATTTCCGTTTGACACCCGCGACAACGCTCAAGGCGGGTGCGTACTACCTTGACCGAGTCGATTGGAAATTGATTCCCGCCGGCGGATTGCTGTACCAGCCGAACCCCTACACGCGTTGGGATTTATTTTTTCCACAGCCCAAACTGGCACGGTACCTACAAACGGTGGGCACCTACGACGTGTGGTGGTATTTGTCGGGCGATTACGGCGGCGGTTCGTGGACCGTCCGGCGGGACGGCGGCGGCGACGACCAGGTCGACTTGAACGACCTGAGGGCGATCATTGGACTGGAATGGGGATTAAGCAATCAGATTCGCGCGGGCCGACGCGTCGGGTTTATGGAAGTCGGCTACGTCTTTGATCGGGAATTGGTGTACCGAGCCAACCGGGACGACAATTTGGATTTGGACGACGCATTCATGTTTCGCATCGGTTTGGGATACTGATTGGCGATCGACGACGCCGACCCGGGAAATTTTTCCGGACAATCTTGAAAACTTTATCGAAAAGCATTGCGGCTCCGGGACACCCCTTTTGGCCGGGATTCTTGCGTCATCTGCCGCTCATCGACTTTGTCAAGCCGCGCGCCGAGGCGAAATGGGGCCAGCGGAAATCAAACGCTTGTCGTAAGATCGGCTAAGTGACGCCCTTAATATCAGAGACGTCAGCATTGGGGACGTACTTCACGGAACGGAAATTCATGTTGCGTGTCCCGTCGCACGCACGGGCGTCATTCGGTTCGGTCCGCTAGCGTTAACTGTCGCAATCTGTCAAACGGTACTCCATGATGAATTGGTTGGTTGGGTTGGGCGAACGGCTGGTCAATCGTAAAACCTGGGTGCTTCACAAGACTCGAGGCCTTGGTCGCCGCCGCCGGCGGCGTGTGGCTCCGGTGCAACGCCTGGAAGATCGCCGGATGTTGGTGGGCGAAGGCGTCGCCAAGGATTTTGCCGTCGATGTCGATTTGGACGGATTGAGCGGTGACATTTCGGGAACCTGGCACTGGGGCGACGGTCGGACCACGCCGGCGGTTTTGAATCAGCAACGGGACCCGGGGCGAGTCGAAATTCGTATTGACTATGATCTTGACGACAACGGCTTTTTTGATGAGCAGCGACGACGGGATATTCTTGAAGCGGCCGCGGATAGCTGGGCCAGTCGGTTTGCGGACAACCTTTCGGAGATTTCGATCCAAAGCCCGTTTCTACGCTGGACACCGGAGATTTATCATCCCTCCCAGGGTGATCCGCGTTCTTTGTTTGGTGAACGCACACCGCTTTCCCTGAATCCCGATGTTCCCGAAAACGTGATCACGGTGTACGCGGGTGGGCGGCCGATGAACGGCGACCGCGTCGGCGTGGGCGGGGTCATCTTTAGTGCCGTGACGGCGGAAGGGTCACCGTCCAGTCAGGCGGACGTGGATCAATTCAACGCGGACTTGGCGGAAATTCAACAACGCGGCCAGACCGGCGCGGCACTGAACCCGCGAACCGACACCGCGCCCGCCTTCGGTTCGGTCGGTTTCAATACCAACTTCGAAGATTTCTATTTTGGTGAAGGCGAAATCCAATCCCATCAGGTCGACTTTTTCGCGGTCGCCGCGCACGAATTGGCACACGTCCTGGGCTATGGCCAAATCTTTGCCGGTTCCGCGGATTCGGCTTGGGAACGCTGGATTCAAAACAACCAATTTACGGGGCCTGCTTCGATGGAAGCCTACGCCGGTCAAGGATCGATTCCATTAGAGGTTTCCAGCAATCCGGTGCAACACCTGGTTCACTGGGACGACGGGCCGCTGACGAACCTGGGCCAGCCATCGATTTTGACCGAGGAAATTTTGGCCGGTTCGGAGATGGTTGCCAGTCAATTGGATCTTGCCGGGCTGGATGATGTCGGCTGGGACGTCACCACCGCACGCGTGTCGGCCGCCGCTTCGTACGGTTTCCCCGATGACGGTTTTTACGAACCGCGTTTGGTGCTCCGTGGGTCGCGTGCCGGCACCCAGGTGATCGAATTGGACACCGTCGACGTCACCAACACACCTCCAACGCTGACCGCCACGGACCCCCGCACGGGTTTGGCGGGCCGACGAGTCTCGCTGCCGAACTTGGGTCGAATCACCGACCCGGGTTACGCCAATCCCGATGCCGCCACGCCGACCGACGAGACCTTTGAGGCAATGATCGATTGGGGCGATGGCAGCACAGCCACGGTGCCGGTCACCATTGACGCGGTGGGTGATTCCAGCGGAGCCTTGACGCGGGCCAGTATCGATAGCAGTCACACCTATGATTCGCCGGGCGTTTACACGGTCACATTAAGCGTTCGCGATGATGACATGCCCGCGGGCGAAGTGGTCACCGCGACGACCACGATCACGATCTCCGCGGAGTCCGCGTTGGTGTTGGAAGTGAACGAAGATTCCATTTCCGAAGATGCGGGCCAGGATGCGGCCGTCTTGACGGTGCGCCGCGAAGGTCCGGTGGATTCGCCGTTGACGGTCAATCTTTCCAGCAGCGACGAATCCGAGATCCGCATCGACGCGTCGGTGACCATTCCAGCCGATCAAAGCAGCGTGCAAATCAACCTGGATGCCATCGATGACAATTTGTTGGACGGAACCCAAACGGTGCAGTTGACGGCATCGGCCGACGGCTTTGAATCGGTCGCCACGACCCTGGAGGTGGTCGATGCGGAGTTTTTGGAAATCGTCGATCCACCGGCGGTCGTTCGCGAGGGCGAAAGCGGCACCTTGACGATCCGCCGCAGCAATACCGATTGGAATTCGGCGGAATCATTTACTTTGGTGGACCCGAATGCGTCGTTCGTGATTGAAGGGACGCGGACGATTCCTGTGGGTGCCGGGGCGACCGATTTGACCTGGCGCGTTGTGGATAACGAGATCGCAGCCCAGCCGTTTTTGCTCCGCCTGGTGGTCAATAGCCCGACGTACGACGGAATCGAAGTGAACATCGGCTTGTTGGACGACGACCAACCGGTCTTCCAAAACCAGGTCAATCGCTACAACGTCGATGCCGGCCCCGGGGTGACGCCACGCGACGCGTTGTTGGTGTTGAATGAAATTCGACGTCGCGACGATTCTGAATTGGACCCCTTTGCCACACCGCCGCAAGCGGATCGCTTGTACGACGTCAGCGGAGACAATCGGATCACGCCGTTGGACGCCCTGCAGGTCTTGAACGAATACCGGCGGCTGATCAGCGGCTCCGGTGCCGGTGAGGGTGAGGGCGAAGGTGTTGGTGAAGCGGAAACCGCGTTGGGACCGATCGACGAAAAGCGCTCGATCAAAACGCTTTAACGCTCCGCTCGCGTAGCCACCGTTCGCCAGAACGCGGAAAAAGCATTCGTTCCGTCTTCCGGCAAAGACCGACGGCAGCGGCGGTCATGCCGCTTCAGTTGTGACCTGGCCGCGTTAGGTTCCAACCGACCGCCGGTTCGGGCAATGCCAGCGCGTCGACGGCGTCGCGATGAAGGGATTCGATCCACACGGCGGTGTGTCGATTGCGTTTAGAATCGCGGATTCTGCCCGCCCGATCGATCCAAGTTCGCGCGGCCTCGTAATCCTGAGCGGCGACTTTGGCGATCGCCAGATTGTGCATCGCGGCATGGTTGCGGCGGTGGCGGTCGGAGACCTGTTCCCAGACGCGGCTGGCGCCCCACCAATCACCGGCCTGTGCCATCTCGACGCCTCGGCGAACGCCACGATCGCCCGGCATGCCGCGCGGTTTGGCAAGCCGAACCGACGTCGTTTCGACATGCGGGGCCAACAAACGGAGCGTTTCGATCACGGCCGCCCGGATTTGATATTCACGCCAAGTTTCGGGCGCAATCTTGGACACGATCTTGCGACCCACCGGGCCGGTTTGCTTGGCTTTACCACGCTCGGTGCGCGCCTTGTTTTTGGCGAGCGTGGCCAGGCGTTCCTGCTCGGCCCGAACGGTTTCACGAAGTGACGGCAGGTTTTTGGCGATCGTATCGGCGTCGACCCGCACCACGCCGCCACCCAGCGATC
>JBCCRW010000288.1:0-7541 GCA_039201055.1 Planctomycetota bacterium
CGTCCGTGCCGGGGGCGATCCAGCGTGCCGGTGTCACTCCGATTCGGCGCACTGCTTTTCATAAGCGGCGTGGTCCAGCAGTGCGTCGGTGGATGCACCGTCGGCCAATTTGACTTTGATCATCCAGCCAAAATCGTACGGGTCGTCGTTCAACTGATCGAGCGACTCGGGCAGCTCGCTGTGCACCTCGACCACTTCGCCGGCGACCGGACTGTAAACCGGGCTGACGGCTTTGACCGATTCGACTTCGCCAAACGAGTCGCCCGCATCGAGTGTCTGGCCGACCTCGGGCAATTCCATGAAAACCAAATCGTTCAATTGTTCGATGGCGAACTTCGAAATGCCGATGGTCGCGATGCCGTCGGAGTCCACATCGACCCACTCGTGGCTTTCGGCGTACTTCAATTGGCTGGGATCTCGTGACACGGCCGGTTTCAAAGGGCTGGAGGGTCGGAACGGAGTGCGGCGGCCCGGCAACGTTCCCGGGACTGCAAGATGCGTTATTTCCGTAGCCGCATTATGCGGGTCGGCGAGCGGTCTGGCGAGCCGTCGGTGGGACGCTCATTTGACGATTTCGTCCCACAACGCCGACGATGCGGCGATGCCACGATGGAAGTCGGCGATGCAAAACTTTTCGTCCGGGGCATGGCAATTGTCATCCGATAGGCCCCAGCCCAATAGCAAACAGTCGCACCGGAGGACTTCCTGAAAACGGGCCACGATGGGAATCGATCCACCCTCGCGAATTCGCACCGGCGGTTTTCCAAAACCCGTTTCGATGGCCCGCTCGGCGGCCGCCAAAAACGGGCTGTCTAAATTGGCCAGCATCCCCGGGGCGCCATGATCGGGATCAAGTGTGTAGCGGACGCCCGGCGGAAGATGCTGGTCCAAATGTCGCCGGAGCGCCGCGGTAATTTTTTCGGGGTCCTGGTTGGGAACCAGTCGAAACGAAAATTTCGCACTCGCCTTGGAAGGGATAATGGTTTTGACGCCCTCGCCCTGATGACCGCTGGTCATGCCATTGATGTCAAACGTTGGCCGTGCCCACCGCCGTTCATCGGCCGAATATCCAGCCTCGCCAAAGCCCTCGCTGGCGCCGACCTCGCGTGCAAAGGCGTCATCATCGACCGGCAACCGCGACCACGCTTCCCGCTCGGCTTTCGCCAACGGGGAAACGTCGTCGTAAAATCCCTCGATTTGAATTTTGCCGTTTTCGTCGATCATCGACGCCAACAATTCACAAAGCGCGATCGCGGGATTCTTGATCGCACCACCGAACGATCCGCTGTGCAGGTCACGGTCGGGCCCGACCACTTCGATCTCGTATGTCGCGATGCCACGAAGGCCGTAGGTGATCGCGGGCTGGCCGGGCGCGTATTGACTGTTGTCGCTGATCACGACGCAATCGCAGGCTAATTTTTCGGCCAGCCCCGGCAACATCGCTTCCAAATTTTCGCTGCCGACCTCCTCCTCGCCCTCGACCAAAAACTTGACCTGCAGCGGCAAGGCCTCGCCGTCGGCAATCCGATCGCAGACCGCATGGATATGCGTCAGCACCTGGCCCTTGTCATCGGTGGCGCCGCGGGCATAGACATTTCCGTCGCGGACTTCGGGTTCAAATGCCGGCGAAGTCCACAAATCCAGCGGCTCGGGCGGTTGGACATCGTAATGACCGTACACCAGCACCACAGGGGCCCCGTCGACCGCGGGCGTTTCGGCGTACACCATGGGGTGGCCCTGTGTTGGGATGGTTTCAACGGCCAGCCCCGCCCTGGCGAACTTTTCGGCGACCCATTGGCCGGCTTTGGCAACATCGTCAATTCGCCGCGAATCACTGCTGACGCTGGGGATCCGCAGCCATTGGATCAATTCATCCAGGTGATGCTTGGCGAAGTGTCTGGGGGCGGTCGCGGAACTCATGGATTTTTTTAAGGTCGTTCGTGGGTCGATTGAGTCGTGGATCGATTGGGTGCATGGATCGCCTCGCCGGATCGACCGATCCAGCGGGGGAATCAGTCATCGCTAGCCTATCGCAACTTCGCCGCCCAAGTCAGCGGCCAGCCCGCTGGGCGGCCGGCCGGCGGATTGCCCAAGTCGCCGGGGCTTGGAAATTGACGCTTTTTTTCGGCCGCTGGGACTCGTAAGATGAAGGTGGCCAAACGGATCCAATTGTTAGGAGATTCGTCCAGTCTTAGGAGAAGCGATGAGTCAATCTCAGGCAGCGGTCGCCACCCCGGACGTCGATGTTCCGGAAACCGAAAACGAACAACAACGACGCCGCCAATCCAAGCGGCAACCGCGATACCACGTCATCCTGTGGGACGATTCGGACCACAGTTTTGATTACGTCATTTTGATGATGAAGGAATTGTTCCGTCGCCCCGTCGAATCGGGATACCAAATCGCCAAACAGGTCGACACCGACGGCCGTGCGGTGGTGTTGACGACAACGCTGGAACACGCGGAATTGAAGCGGGATCAAATTCACGCCTATGGCAAAGACGAATTGATCGCTCGCTGCAAGGGCAGCATGTCGGCAACGATCGAACCGGCGGGTGCCTGAGCGTCGATGTCTGCCGCGCCGTCGTCACCCAAGATTCGCGTCGCCACGCTGGGGTGCAAGGTCAACCAATACGAGACCGAATGGGTTCGTCAGGGACTGACGGGCGTCGGGTACCAGGATGCCGCGGAGGGGCAGCCCGCGGACGTTTGCGTGGTCAACACATGCACCGTCACCAACGAGGGCGATGTCAAAAGTCGGCAATTGATCCGACGTCTAAAGCGGCAAAATCCGGACGCCAAATTGGTCGTCATGGGCTGCTATGCGACCCGTGATCCCGAGGCGGTCGCCGCGTTGCCAGGCGTCACCGAGGTTGTCACTGACAAACGCGAATTGCCCGACTTGATGTCACGGTTTGGCGTTGTTGATGTGCCGACGGGTTTAAGCGGGTTTTCGGGACGCCATCGCGCCTACGTCAAAGTCCAGGACGGCTGCATGTTGCGATGCAGCTACTGCATCATCCCTCACGTTCGTCCCGCGCTGACCAGCCGGCCGCAGGACGAGATCGTTCAAGAGGTCACTCGGCTGGCCGACGCCGGTCACCGCGAAGTCGTACTGACGGGCATCCACCTGGGACATTATGGAGTCGATTGGAATCGCAACCGGCCCAAACAGGATTGGGTTCGCTTGGCCCATTTGATTCAAAAATTGTGCGCCATCCCGGGTGATTTTCGCATCCGTTTATCCAGCATCGAAGCGACCGAGGTCACTCGAGAATTGATCGCCGTGATGCGGGATCACGCGCCCAAGGTGGTCCCGCATTTGCATTTGTGTTTGCAATCGGGCAGCGATTCCGTGCTGCGTCGAATGCGTCGACGCTGGTCCACAAAAACCTTTTTGGACCGCTGCGAACTGCTTCGCGAAGCACTCGATCGGCCCGCCATCACGACCGATATCATCGCGGGTTTCCCCGGCGAAACCGAAGCCGAGTTTGCCGAATCGTTGGCGACCTGTCGCAACGCCGGGTTTTCGAAAATTCACGCGTTTCCGTTCAGCCCGAGACGTGGCACTCCCGCCGCCGACATGCCCGATCAAATCCCCAAGGCAGTGCGCAAGGAACGCATCGCGGCTTTGGGTGAATTGGAATCCGAACTTCGCGGCGACTACTTCCGATCACTGGTCGGTAGCACGGCCGAGGTGTTGGTCGAGGCAAGCGAGGATGCGTCCGAGACGGTCGGCCTGGGCACCAGCGAACGCTACGTCCAGGCGCGGGTTTGGGGAGGACCGGGCGTTGGGAATTTCGCCCATGGAAAAATTGTCCAGGCGGAAAGCGACCATGTCATCGTCGACTGCCAAAACCCGGCGTAGCCGCCGTTCGCCAGAACGCGGAATCAAAGTAGCTCGCCTCTCCGAGGCGAAGAAAGCAGAGTAGCTCGCCTCTCCGAGGCGAAGAAAACAGAGTAGATCGCCTCTCCGAGGCGAAGAAAACAGAGTAGATCGCCTCTCCGAGGCGAAGCAAAAAACACCTCGGACAGACGTGCGACTTTGTTTTCAACCCACTTTGGTACCTAGACGCGACCCGTCATTTCCCGCTGGCGGCCGCCGATAATTCGTGGCCATTTCAAACAGGTGAAATGATGTCCCAAAAAACAGAATGGGAATACTGCGGTGATCCGTCCCCACGCCGATTCGGCTCGGGTGCCACGGAAAGGAGTGACCGGTACAACTGATTTCGCAGCCGTTACACGCAACCTCAGCTTTTCCCGATCACCCCATTCCGAGGCACCTTGGACTGCGATGATTTTCCACCGGCATCTTGCCCAATTTAACTAACCGCTAGACTTGTTCCAGCCGGGATCGAACGATATCCAGCGTTTTCTTGAGCGCCGTGGCGCTGTGGCGGATGCCCTGCACTTCCTTGGGCCAAAGGTCAATTTCGAGCACGCCGGCGACCCCGTTTTGATTCAAAATAGTGGGTACGGATAGAGCGACATCGTGGATTCCATAGCAGCCATTCAAAACGCTGCTAACCGGCAACACGCGGTGGCTGTCGGTCGCGATCGATTCGATCACGTCGCGAATGGCGATCCCCACGGCAAACCCCGCGCCGCCTTTGCCGCGAATCACCTCGGCACCACTGCCCCGGGTTCGCTTTATTAAAGGCTCCGCCATCGTTGGCTGCCAAGTCGGATACTTCTGCAGAGGGACCCCGGCGATCGTGGCGCTGGACCAAATCGGCACCATCGATTCGCCATGTTCGCCCAGGATCAGGGCCTTGGTTTGTGTCGGTGGTGCGGCGACCTGCTGGGCGATTAGCGAACAAAAACGAATCGTATCCAGCTGCGTCCCCAGGCCGATGACTTGGGTCGCCGGCAAACCCAAGGATTCGGCCGCCAGGTACGTCAGAATATCAACGGGGTTGCTGACCACCATGACAATCGCGGTCGACTGCACCCCGGCGGCTTTGACGTCACGCAAAATTTGCAGGAACAAATCGGTGTTGCGATTGATCAAGTCCAAACGCGATTCATCCGGCTTGCGACGCAAACCCGCCGTGATGCAAATCACATCCGAATCGGCAATCTGTTCATAGCCGCCACCGATCACAATTTGGTCGGCACAACTGGGGCCGCCGTGTTGTATGTCCAACGCATGGCCTTTGGCGGCATCCGCGTTGACATCCAAAAGCGCGATCTCCCGCACGATGCCGCCACACTGCAAGGCGAACCCGGCACACGATCCGACCAATCCGCCGCCGCCAATGATTGAAACTTTCACTGAACTGCTCCGCTTGCACTAAGTTGACGAACGACTTCGTTGGTAATCATTTGCACCAGCGCCTCTTGATCGGCAGCACCGCTTTCTTTCAGTGCGGGTGCGGCACTGCTTTGTTCTAGTGCGGGTGCGGCACTGCTTTGTTCTAGTGCGGGTGCGGCACTGCTTTGTTTCAGCGTGGGTGCAAAGGATCCGCCCCCGGCCGAACACGCCTCGCCGCCGGACTTCGATGGCGGCGGGGCATCAAAGGCGCGACGTTCCACACCCGCTTCCTGCCACGAATCGCGAAAGACATCGTTGGCACAAATATCACAATCCTTGAAACTGTCTTGGTTCCGCGGGTCGGCGTAGCCCCACTTGTCTTTCAAATCCAAGAGTTCCCGGCTCTTCTCACCCGACAAATACGTGACGCCGCCAAGCTGCTTGGCCAGCATCAACATGCGGCAATACGAATCCAGGATTTCCGTCCACCAATAAGCCTGTTCGACGCTTTCGCCGTAGCTGACGGTGCCGTGGTTGGCCAAGATCATCACGTTGGTCTTGTTGACGAAGGGGATGATCGTATCCGCAAAATCCTGTCCGCCGGGCGTCTCGTACTTGGTGATCGGCACGTCTCCCAAGAACACTTCGACTTCCGGCAGAATGCACTGCGGGATCGGCTCGCGAGCGATCGCAAACGCCGTCGCGTGCGGCGGATGGCAATGCACGACGCTGCGAATGTCGTCGCGTTGGCGGTAAATCTCCAGGTGCAATAGCGCCTCGCTGCTGCGTTTTTTCCGGCCGGCAATCTGCTTGCCCGTGCTGTCAATCGTCGCGATGTCCTCGGGCTCCAGAAAGCCCTTGCAGTGCAGCGTGGGTGTGCACAGGAATTCGTTGTCGCTGATGCGAACGGTGATGTTCCCATCGTTGGCGGCGGCAAATTGGCGGTTGTAAATCCGCTTGCCGATGTCGCACATGTCTTTCTTGATCTGATGGATATTCATGATGCTTGATCGATTCAAAGGAGCAGCAATGGGTGGGTGGGTTGAAAGGTAAAAGCGCCTTAGAGCGTTTTGTTTCCTGTGTTTCTTCAGTCCTTGAAATCCGTGGACATCGCTGGCAGCGGTTCATCCAAGACCGCGACGATGGACGCGTCGATGGGTTTGACATCCGGCCGGAACGGCTGCGCCGCCTCGGGTCCCTCGGCCAACAGCACGACGCTGCCCTGACCGCTACCGCAAAGGTCCCAGGCGACGATCAAATCCGCGTCCGGATGCGGCCGGGCCGGCGAATCGCTCAAATCGTCAAGCACGTGGATGCACCGGAGCGTTGATGCGGATAAACCCGGATGGCTGCGTGACAGCGTGATCGTGCCGACGTTGACGGCAATTTTCATGGGCTTCCTCCGCTGGCTTGTTCGACTCGCTGGATCATGGACACGATGGTCGGCAGGCCAAGCCGTGCCGGGTCGACGATCCAAACGCTCGGCCGCAAATCGCGAATCATTTCGTCCAGCGATAGGAGTGATTCGGCAACGGCGGCGACGGTGCCCGATCGCCAACACTGGGCACAAACGGCAAAGGGCCGGTGCGTCAGCAACCATTTTGTTTTTCGCGTGACGACACCACGCATCTGCAATTGCTTGATCACAGCGATATCAAAATGCTTGCCGGTTTGATCTTCGATCATCACCCGACTAGTCAGCTTCTGACCGGTTATCTCCGTCGCCACGGAATCCTTCGTTACAACGCGGTTGGAATCGGCCGCCACACCGTTTGTCGCGGCGTCGACGGCGTGCAGCGTCATGCCACGCCGCTTGGCTTCATCTTTGGCCGCCGGGGTGACCACCGCCGTTGCCGAAACCTTGACGACTTGGTTTGCCGGCAAAGAAGCGATCGTGCTGGCGCTGATGACTTTCATGGCCAATACGTTGGAATCCATCACTGGCAAACTGCCGACTGGCGAACTGCTCGCCGCTGAACGGTTCACGTCTGAATTGCTCGCTGACGAATCCGCCGCCGCTTGTCTCAGCCGCGCCAGCACCGTCGCCGTGACGTGACGCACAAACGCTTCATCGATCGGTTGTCGCCCGGACGTCGTGGCAGAATTAGCCATCTTGCGGGGCTCCACTGGCTCGGCCCAATGACTCCGGTGCATCATCCAGGATGCCCGCCACGCTCCAGCGAGCCGGTGTGTTTTGACCGCCGCTTATGCTTTTGGCAAATCGTCCGTCGCTGGTCAGCATCACATGATCGCCCCGACGCGAACCCATCGGGTCGAGCGCCAC
>JBCCRW010000289.1:0-7519 GCA_039201055.1 Planctomycetota bacterium
CCCCTCCAGGCGACGGTCCACATAAAAATCACAGGCGGAGGATTTTTAGTTTCCCATTTCTCCAATAAGAATAGAAATGAAGTTTGATTTAGGTGCACGCATTTCGCGTGCCAAGCAAGGTCAACGCGGTTTGACCTTGATCGAGTTGATTGTCGTGTTGGTGATCTTGGTTGGCCTCGGCGGATTGCTGGTTCCAGTCATCCGAAATGCGTTGACTCGAACGCACGTCTCGACTTGTGCTCAGAGCTTTTCGGAAATCACCAACAGTCTTAACCGAATCGCTGCCCTCACCGGTGGCTACGGAGACCGTTGGAGCACGGGTGTCTTTGGAGCAGGTGCAAACGCGGACTCCGCTGTCAATGCCTTCCTTGCGGACGGAACAACAGCTCGACCCGGTGCCGCTTTGGCCATCCACGAGATTACGGCTGACGAGGGCGAGGCACTCGAAGGACTCGGCATTGCAAATGTCGTTGACCATGCCGATCCGACGACTGTCGCCGGCTACAACGTGACTTTCAATAACGGGATCGATCCTACAACGACGCCAGAGGCCATCACGGGTGCCGACGTCATTGAGCTGAGTCCAGCTCAAGCTGCGGGTCTCTATTTGCCGGCGGCTGGGCCCACGCAGACTTATATCTGGTTGGGAATCGACAAGAGTTACACGCTCTTAGGAACGGAGTTTCCAGAACCTCCGGTTCACTTCGGCGACAATCCTGATGGTGGTTTGCCCGATCAAACCTACTCTCGATTTGGTGCCATCTTCCTGATCGATGACGGAGATGCTGGCATCGTTGGCGACGGAGCGGCTGAATTCAAGCGAGTGACGTACAGCCTCGACGGAGAAGGCTTTGAAACCTCCGATGACCACATCGGAATCTACTGGGACGAGGTCGACCGAAACTAGTTTTTAAGTTTCGGGTGACGGATATTAGATGGCAATCGCCCCGGCTCACACTGGGGCGATTGCCTTTGTTCGTGGGCCAGCTGACAGGCGATGGGCTCACACTCCGCGTGCTCGGTTGCAGGCAATTTCCTTCGCCCTGACGCGTTACGGTTGCGGGAATTTGGTCTGGGCAGGCCTCAAGAACGCGAAACTCAATCGAAAATTCATCCCGGTGAGTATTGACTTAAAGTTATCCTCGGCTAAGTTTTGAGCTAGAAAGTTAGCTGGGGCTAAATCTCGGTTTCGGCACGGCGGGGCTCCACTGGATGCTTTGGCTTCGGTGGTCCAGCCCATTCTGTTGAGGCCCTCGTGGTCGCGAAGCTGACTTTTCAACATCGTTGGTCAGCTCAATCGCATGCCATGACTCGCAGCGTGTTCGTTGAGAATTATCACCCTATCCATGCGAGTCGACTCTGGATCGAAGCGATGATTATGTTATCGAAAAAGACCCCATCGGCGCGATTGCAAACGGTGCCGCGGATGTTCGCCGCCCAAGCTCGGGCTGGCCTCACGTTGATTGAATTGATCGTGGTGTTGACGATTTTGGTCGCCCTGGGCGGCTTGATCGTGCCGATTCTGCCAGGGCTGCTGGCCAAAACGCACCAAGCGAAGTGTGCAACGACGATTCCCGAGGTCAACAAATTGTGGATTCAATCGTTCACCGGCGATCTGACCTATCCCGACGTTTATGACTCGCTGCTGGGTGCCGGCGGCACGGCTTTGGCGGCGACGCTGCCCGGCGCTCCTGATGTCGGCGGGCAATTGACCACGGGAACGCTTAATGCCGCCGAAATCACGGCGCTCAACGCCATTGGCGTGACGTCGGTCGTCCACCTGGATGACGCCAGTACCGGCCCCGGTTTGGATAACGCGACGGTCAACGCGGCCCTGCTCGGTACACCGATTGATCCGCTGGCCGATGGGGACACCGTTGCGATGCTCGCGTACACACCGTCGACGCCGCCGGTTGTGGGCGACGCCACCGCATCCATGCTCAGCCTGGGAATTCGGCCGCAGCAATATCCCGCGGACGCCAAGTTTTTGGTGTTCGGGATCGGCCAAAATTGCACCGGAGTCGGTGCGGGCGGTCAAATGATCGAAGCCCCGATTCACTTTGGCGGCGAAGAGGTGATGAACCCGGCACAGTTCTACCAGCGCTACTGCGTCATCTTTATGGTCAGTGCGTCGGATCAGCACGCTGAATTTGTTTGTGCTTGCTCGATCCACCCCGACGGATTCGATGGCGCCGAAGCTCACGTTCGGGATTACTACGATGATCAACGCTAGTTGATCGACAGGAATGAAACCAGAGTTTCGCGATTGGGCGGGGTCCCGATCGCGAGGCTCTTTTTTGGAAATGAAAACTCACCATGAACGCCACCAAATTTTCGCGTTGTGCTCATCACGGCTTAACGCTGATCGAATTGATCATCGTGCTGATCATTTTGGTCGGACTTGGTGGCTTGATGATCCCGTTGTTCGCGGAGGTCAGTGAGGATTCCGCGCGCTCGACGACATCGGCCAACTTGGTCGCCGTTCGCAATGCGGTCGTTCGGCAGTGGAACGACACCAAGCTGGTTCCCCTGCCCGGGCCGCTGGCGACACCGGCGACCATTCGAACTGAAGCCAGCGAGGCAACTCGTTTTCATTTGCACTGGTTGTTTGAAAACCCGGCCAATGATCCGGCCGACGCCGGGGACGATTTCACGCCCACCTACGATTCGACCAGCAGCATTGGTTGGAACGGTCCCTATCTACTTTCCCACTCGGGCCGATACACGATTGATACGATCAACGAGTTTACCAGCGATTACGGAGCCGCCGATGACAAAGCGATCTTTGACTCCTATACCGGGTCGCCGATCGTGATGCAGGTGGTCGGATTGGCCGCACCGTACGACGTTCGAATCGTGTCGGCGGGTCGAAACGGGAAAATCGACATCGATCGTTCGTGGTCGACCGATTCGCTAGTTCCCGAAGGTGGCATCAACGACGTCGTCGACGATGAATATGTTTCATTCATCTTGCGTTGAGGCGTCGAAATGAAGACCAAGCCCAGCGGCCTGACCATGATCGAATTGGTCATCGTGCTGATTATTTTGGCCGCGTTGACCGGCATTGCCGTCCAGTCGCTCGACCCGATCGCCGATCAGGCCCGATTCGAATCGACACAGCGGACGCTTGAAAATATTGACGCCGCTTTTTTGGGCCGCGATTCCGGTGGCGCTTACATCGGATTCATTGCCGACATGGGTCGCTTGCCCGAAAACGTAAACAGCGATCCGAGTTTGGCGTTGGGTGAATTGTGGACCCTAACCGGGACGCCCCATGACATTCATTCATTCTCCGATCCAACGCTAGATACCGACGACATTGCGACGGGCGTTCAACCCTTGTTGGTCCCGGTCGTCGCCGGTTGGCGAGGTCCCTACGTCAACCTTCCTCCCGGCGGTAACAATTTGGTCGACAGTTTCGGTCGCCCGTTCATCATCAACTCCGCGACGGTCGGCCAAAGTGTCGTCTCGGTCATTTCACAGGGGCCTGATTCAAGCGTCTCGGACGATGATCTTGCGCTGCCGTCGGGAACGTGGAACGAAGCACGCTTCTCGGAGGACACCGTTTTGGTGTCCGTGCAGGAAATCGACGGAGGCGACGTTGAACTTGATGTCGACGAAACGTTGCGAATCCGACTGTACGGAGCTCGCGATGGGGCACCCTCGTTGCTTGGTGAGGCGCCGCTGGAGACGAATGGCACCGGGGCAGTGATCAGCATTCCGACCACGCGGCAATTTGTTCTTCAATCCAATGACCCGGCGATTCCGATTCCCTTTGGCCGAAAAACGCTTGTCGCCGTCGTGACCGATAATTCAACGCCACCGGTGGTCCAGCATCAGGGCTTTCGTCAATTCGTACATGGTCCCAGTGGGAACGAAATCGTGGTCTCGGTGGATCCGAATTGATGAAAATCCTGATCATTCCCCGATTCCCAACGCGTCCCCAATCCCTAGCGAACGGCTAATCCCCATTCATCGTCCTGCATGTCCAAACGCACCATCCTTTTGATCACGGAAGCCACGCTGGGTCGATTCGACCTTTCCGGCGGGGCTTCGCCTTCGGTGACCGAAAGCTGGGTGCGGCCCAGTTTTGCATCGCAATCGGCCGGCACGCTGGCCGATGCGGCGCTGCGTTTGGGCAAGTCACGCGGTCGTCAGGTTTACGTGTTGACCACCCGATGCTGGATCGGCAGCGTCTCGATCGGTCCGGAACTGGTTTCCGGCAGCACCGGTGATGACCTGGATCAGATGATTGCATTGGAGGCGGAGACGTATTCGGGTATTTCCGCGTTTGAAAGCGCGTCGGCCAATGTGCCACTGCCGAACGATGCATTGGGTGATCATCGTTTCTGGCTGACACAGATCGCCGATTCCGATGTCCGATCGATCGATGATGCGATCCGCCAAGCGGGTGGAAAGATGTTAGGCATCGCCCATCCGGCCGTGCCCAGGGTCATTCCATCCGCTTCGCCAACCGAACCGTGGTGCAGCTTGCAAAATTGGGACGAATCGACGCTGCTGATTCGCGGTAACGGTGATGCGATCGCGGATTTTCATTCGATGTCCTCGGGGTTGCAGTCGCAACGAACGGTTCAAGAATTCGAAACCTTTTTTCAAGCCGCCGCCCCCGACAGCTCGCTGCAATGGATTGGCCCGGGCGAATTGACGCCGTCCATTGCCGACTTGCCGCCCGCCCAAGGCCACCAAACCATCAGTACGACATCCGAATCGGACTTGTCACGATGGGCGGCGGCGTGGATGGCATCGCAGGCCAAACCGGGCGCCGGCGGCCCCCTGATTACGATTCCCAAAAAGCCCATGTCTCGCGAAGCCGGGATTGGCATCGCGGCGGTGTTGGGCTTGTTGATGATGGGACTTTGCTTTGCCCATTACCGCTACATGAAGCAGCAATACGCGGACATTGATGGCAATGTCCAGCAGATGCGTGGCCAGCAGGACCGATTGAAGAACGACAAAGATCGCTTTACAGAATTGCAAAAAGAAAAGGACGCGGCGGAGGAGCAGGTTCAAACCTTGGTCGCCCAAATCCGCAAAACACGTTTGGACGTCGCAACGGCCAAGCAGGTTGTCAAACGCGGCAAACGCCGTTGGTTGTCGCTCGTGGATTCGCTGGTCGATGTTTCCGACGATGACGGCTGGGTTCGTGAAATTGAATCGACTGATGAAACCGTTTCGATTCGCGGGTTGGCGACCAACGACGCGGCGGTGCATCGCCTTGCGGCGCGTCTGGAATCAACGTCCGCCGCCGAGCTTTGGCAAATCCTTCCCGCGTCGACATCGAACGATCCCGATACCGGATTGATCGAATTCCAGATCGAATTGGTTGCCCTCGGTTCGCAAACGAGCATGTAAACTGGCCGCAGAGCGATGAATCTGCCTCATGAATCAGAGCAATGAATCAACGTCATCAAGAAAAACCGAGTCCGATCCTGATGCTGGCACCCATCGCCTTGGTGTTGCTGGGCTATCACTACCTTTTTCATGCAAAATTGAACAAGGATTTGACGGCGAGCCGGAAGCAGGAAACGCAGCTGATCGCGGCAACGCAAAACATCAGCCGCGACCTTGGTTTGGCCCACAGCAAGGTTCACGCCGAACAGAAGGCGGTTGCGGAGGCCAAGCAGCGGATCGAGGCGGCGGAAGTCGAACTTGCGCAGGCCGAGGCGGAACGCGTCCAACTGCGATCGGTGGTTATGGGGCAAGCGGTTCCGCCCGCTGCGAAAGGTTCGCAGCCCGAGACGGCGCCGGGTCAGTCAACGTCAACGAGTCAGTCAACGTCAACGAGTCAGTCAACGTCAACGAGTCAGTCGACGGCGAGAGGTCAGTCAACGCTACCCGGTCAGCTGGGTTCGATGCTGACATCCATCATCGCGGCCGCGGAGCCCGCAGACCGCTCGAATCCTTCGGCCACCGGGTACGGTCAGTGCTACAGGATGAACTCGTTGTGCGAGATTCTTGATTCGCATCGACTTCGCCGGCTGGCCAATTCCCACACGTCACAATTGGGTAGCGGAAGCCTGATTGAACGTGAACGGCGTGAACTTGGAACGTTGTTGAAGGCCGACTTGCCGCCGAGTTCGCGTTTTCGAATTGAGTTGGAGGGAAGCTTTCCCGATTTAATCGCGGCGATGCACGACATGAGCAAACAGTTGCCGGCGGTCCGTGTGATTTCGGTTTCGCTGGACCCCGTCGACGTGGAAACGCGACGTCAGGTGTGGAAACTGGAGGTGGGCATCTCGGGTTAATGGCCGGTAATCCCACGGGGATGATTTGGCGTGCTCCGGGAGCTAATTTCGCACGATGTCCGACCTTCCCAGCCCGACGGTTGACCGGAGCCAATCGACTCCGCCCACGCCAAGCGAACGTCTGCACCGTTTGCTCGATCACTGCGTCGCGGTGGGGGCGTCGGATTTGCACCTGGCCGACGGCCAATTGCCGTTTTATCGCAACCGGGGCCGGATGGTCCGTGCCGAAGGTTTCGCGGAGTTAGATGCCACACAGATTCGCGAAATGGCGGTCGCGATCGTGGGTGACCGAATCGATGAACAAATCGCCCGGCGCGGTGCCATCGATGGTTCGCTGACCGGTAGCGATGGTTCACGATACAGGTTCAATGTTTACGTCAGCGGCGGCGTTCTGGCGATTGCCATCCGGCGACTGGACGACGTTATCCGGCCGCTCGAAGAATTGGGGTTGCCCGATTCGCTGTATTCGCTGGCCGACCTGCGTGACGGTTTGGTGATCGTTTCGGGGCCGACCGGGAGCGGCAAATCGACAACGCTGGCGACGTTGATCGATCGCATCAACCGACAACACCAATCACACATCATCACGATCGAGGACCCGGTCGAATACCTGCACCCGTCGCAAAAGTCGTTGGTGCATCAACGTCAGTTGGGTATCGATTGTCCCAGCTTTCATGACGCGTTGGTGGCGTCGTTGCGGCAAGACCCGGATGTAATTTTGGTCGGCGAAATTCGCGAGCTTGAAACGATCCGCATTGCGATCACGGCCGCGGAAACGGGGCACTTGGTTTTCACAACGGTGCACGCGGGCGATAGCGTCGGGGTGATTGAGCGGATTACCAGCGTGTTTCCGGCGGAGGAACAGGCCGGGGTGCGTCGTCAATTGGCGCTGGTGCTGCGGGCGAACATTTCGCAGAAGTTGATCGTTGCCGACGGCCCCGCCGTGGTCGCCGATGAACGCCGCGGCGGTAGCGAGGTCAAGCGCCGAGTGATCGCCAGCGAGATCATGCGGGTCAATCCGGCGGTCGCGAATTTGATCGCCAGCGGCAAGAGCCAGCAGATTTATTCGGTCATTGAATCCGGTACCGCCTCCGGAATGCAAACGCTCGACCAAGATCTGGCTCGATTGATGAAGCGTCAGTTGATCAGCGAACGAACGGCGATGGCGTACGCTCACAATCCCGCAATCGTGGCGGATCGATTCGCCCGGCTGCGGCAGGGACGACGCGCATGAGGGGGACGACGCGCATGAG
>JBCCRW010000290.1:0-7518 GCA_039201055.1 Planctomycetota bacterium
TCGATGGCGGGGTCCAGTTTTTGGTTGGCCATCATCATCGTGAATTCACCGGCGATGTCGGTCAGCGGCCGAATCCCACGCAGCATGACTCGGGCGCCGATCGAACGGACATAGTCGACGGCCAGGCCTTCAAACGTATCGACACGCACGCTGGGTTGGTCGTGTGTCACCTCGCGGACCATCGCGACGCGTTCGGCGGTTTGGAACAACGACCGTTTGTCGGCGTTGATCCCGATCGCGATCACCAATTCGTCAAACAGCGGTGCCGCGCGATGGATGATGTGCAAATGCCCGAGCGTGACGGGGTCAAACGAGCCGGTATAGACGGCGACTTTTCGATCTAAAATGGAACTCTCCGATGCTTAAGCCGACACGGGCGCCCGCCGACAGCGATCGGCCACCGCGACCAAGCGATCGATATCCGCCGCGTTGTTGTACGCGTGAACGGCGACTCGGACGCCGCCGCCACGGCAGCTTGTCACGACATCCTGCTGCAAAGCGCGGGCACGAATCTTGACCGGGTCCATGCCCTCGAAGCGGAACGGCACAATGCCGCTTTGGTGTTCCCGCCGGTTCGTCCGCTCGACGACGGCCCCCACGCTTTGCAATCGATCGGCGATTTCGGAAGCCAGATCCAACACTCGATCGGCGATCGCGGCGGGGCCCTGTTGGCGGTGAATCCGCGCGAAATGGACCATGCTTTCGGCCAGCGCGCCGCTGCCGACCATATTGGGTGAACCGCATTCGAAGCGTGCCGCCGATGATTTCAAAATCAACTCGGGGTGCTGATAGTCGTGGCTATTTTTCACGCTACCCCAACCGACGTTGCAACACCGCAGGGTGTCCAGGTGTTTGGTTTGAATCATGGCCACGCCGATGCCCTCGGGGCCCAACAGCCATTTGTGGCCATCGGCCGCCAAGAAATCGATGGGTGTTTGCCGCAGCGAAAGTGGAAACATGCCCAGTCCCTGGATCGCGTCGACAAACACCATCACCCCGCGCTCGTGAGCCCGCTGGACCAGCGCGTCCAAGTCGACTCGGAAACCCGTCGCGTAACCAACCCAGCTGGTGGCGATCATACGGGTGTTCGGGCCGATCGCATCGATCAGGTCATCGACGATCACCGCACCATCGCGGCGTGGCACATAACGAATGTGCACGCCCCGCGATTGCTGGTTCTGCCAGGGGAACAAATTGCTGGGGAATTCGCCCTCCGGCAGAATCACCTCGTCGCCGGATTTCCAAGGCCAACCTTCGGCCACCAAATTGATGCCCGTGGTCGTGTTGGGAATCATCGCGATGGCGTCGACATCGGCGTCCATCAAATCGGCGGCGGCTTGCCGGGCCCGCGTGATTTGGTCGTTCCAGGTCGGCCAGACCGTGTCCCCCAGCGTGGATGCCTGGACGGCAAATCGCTCGATCGCCCGGGCCGCCGGGCCGTACAGCGGGCCGACGGCTGCATGATCGAAATACGCGAATCGCTGGGCGATGGGCATATCTTCACGCCACGCGTCCCAGGCATCGGCGGCGGGATGGGTGATCGAGGATGGGGCGATCATGGACAAGACGCTTCCAAAAGAGGGCAAAAAACGGCGACCGATGGATCTTCGGTTTCCAAGCCGCATCACGGGGGCAAATACGGACGCGGGCTGCGCGGGTTTTAACAATTAGTCTAGCCAAACGGAGGCCGTTTCGGGGTGCGTCCAGAATCCCATTGAGAATCATGCCCCCGGCTTGGGAAAGCGCTTTGGATCGAACTATACTGTCGCCCTTCGTCTCCGCTGGCGGTTGCCCCACCGATGCACTTCTTAGTTTTGAATCGAGGTCGTTGATGCCCAAGGCCCTGTGTATCGCTAGCCTTGCGGTCTCGGCCGTTATCATTCTGGTCTTCCTGATTGACGCCCTGCTGGGCATGCTCGGGATGGAACGAATGGCGCCCTTTTACGGCGCCAGCATGATGATGGATGTGGGCTTCATTATCTTTGGCGTGATCCTGGCGGTCCTCAGCTGGACGACCCTTCGCGAGCAGCGGTGAAATGCCCCTCCCAGACCACCGTCGCAACCGCCGAAACTGGCTCAAGCAGGTGTCGGTGACCGCGGGCAGCCTGGGGCTGGCCGCATCGGCAGGCCCGCTGGCCGATCAAGCACGGGCCGATCAAGCACGGGCCGATCAAGCACGGGCGGGCGCGGACGCCACGACCGACCCGCTGGAGACCTTCGTGCCGGTGCGGCCGATCACTCGCGGTCCCGCCCACCACTGGTTCGGCTACTACGACAAACGTGAATTCAGCTCCGACGGACGCTTTGTCCTGTCCAACGAGGTCGCCTTCGAAGGCCGCGCCCCGACCGGGGACGACGCGATCGGCGTCGGCATGGTCGATACGCAAAATGGCGACCGATGGATTCCGCTTGGAACTTCAAAAGCGTGGAGCTGGCAACAGGGATGCATGTTGCAATGGGTCGGACGCGATGATCGCTTTGTGATTTGGAACGACCGTGAGAACGGACGGTTTGTGTCCAAGCTGTACGATCGCGACACGTCATCCCTGCGGACGTTGGGACGCGCGATCTACACACTGCTGCCAGACGGCAAGTCCGCGTTGGCGGTCGACTTTAGCCGCCTGGATAATTTGCGTCCTGGCTATGGCTACGACGGTTTACAAGACGCATACGCCGCCGACCCGGCGCCCGAAGCGTCGGGCATTTGGAAAGTCGACCTGGAAACCGGTCAAGAGCATCTGGTGTTTTCATTGGCGCAGGCCGCCGCTCTGCCCTGGCCGGGCAGCGCGGCGCCGCCGAAAAACGCCTGGCACTATTTCAACCATTTGCTGGTCAATCCCGCCGGTACCCGGTTCATTGTTTTGCATCGTTACCGCCCCAAGTTTGATCCCAAAACGCTGCGCTACGATGGCGGATTTGTCACACGCATGTTGACGGTCGACATCGACGGAGGCCGCAAGTATGTGCTGGACCCCGGCGGCAAGACTTCGCATTTCATTTGGAAAAATGACGAAGTCGTGACCCTGTGGACGCGGCCGATCGGCAAACAATATGGCTTTTATGACTTCTGGGACCGCAGCGAAAAGGTCGTCGCGGTGGGCAAAAAGGCCATGCCCGCCAACGGTCACAACACGTATTTGGAAGCACCGTATTCCGATTGGATCTTGAACGACACGTACCCCAGCAAGCCTGGGAAGTCGAAGCTTCCGAGCGCTCAAAAATCGCTTGGCAATCGACAAACCGTGTACCTGTATCACGTGCCCAGCAAACGACGATTTGATCTGGGGCATTTTCCCTCACCGCCGGCGTATCGAGGCCAGTGGCGTTGCGACACGCACCCCCGCGGCGGTCCCGGCGGAACCCAGGTCGCCATCGACAGCCCGCACGACGGCGGCCGGCAGGTCTATTTGCTAGACATTGCCGATTTACTTAGAAAGCATTTGTTGCCGCCGTTTGTCATCAGTAGCGTGCCCTCAGTAGCACGCCTCTCCGAGGCGAAGTTCAGAGTAGCTCGCCTCTCCGAGGCGAAGACAAAGAAACGCCTCGGAGAGGCGTGCTACTTTGGCGAAACCTACTCACCTGGGTGCCGAAGGCACGGCAGGTTGTAGCCCCGGACGTCAGTCCGGGGACCGCCTTCGGGCACTCTCCTCGCGTGCCTTCGGGATTGGGGGCCACAGGCTGCACCCCATCTGGGCATAGTCTGCACGAGAAAGCCTCCAAGGCGTCAATCTTTGTTCCACCACATTGAGGAGAATTTCGTTATGCCCCGCCGTTTGATTTTGAATTTCGCCGTTGTCTTTTGCGGATGTTGGCTGTCCGGCATCTGCTCCGCAGCGGTCCTTTTCCTCGAAACTTTCGAAACGGACGGCAACGGCACCCGCTACACCACTTCAGTCGCCGAATTTACGAACGACAAGAACGATTTTTTCATTCGCACCGATGGCAGCAACATCTCGCTGGGCAACCAATTCAATGACATTGAAGGCAGCTTTTTCTTCGGAGCTCAGGATCTAGACGGCGAGGGGGCAACGCTGCCGCTGAGGCTCTCCTTTTCGGGAATTGATATCTCTGGGTTTGACACGCTGGTTTTTAGCGGACTGTTCGCCGAAGACGACGCTGGGGATGGTGAAGAGGACTGGGACGCTTCCGACTTTGTGTTGCTGGAATATCAAATCGACGGAGGCGGCTTCGAGAACCTGCTGGCATTTCAAAGCATGGCGAACGGATTTAACTCGGCGCCCGCGCAAGATACCAACTTCAGTGGGACGGGTGACGGACCCGAGTTGACGGACACGTTCTCAGAATTCACTGCGGATATTGTGGGGACCGGATCGAGTTTGGATTTGCGATTCACATTTGATCTGGACAGTGGCGATGAGGACATCGCGCTGGATTTGCTAAGTGTCAGCGGTAACCGAATGGGCGGTGGCGTTGTCCCCGAGCCGGCCACCATCGGCATCTTCGCGATGCTTGGCGCCGTCGGTGTCGTCAGGCGCCGCCGCAAGCAGCAAATGAGAAGTTTCGCGAAATAGCGATTCGTGAGTCGTCTTCTCACCCGAGTGCCGAAGGCACGGCAGGTTGTCGCCCCGGACGTCAGTCCGGGGACCGGTAACCACGGAGCGATTTGGAGTCGCAAAGCGACGGCAGGTGAGTCATTCGGGCGCAGAACACGGCCTCCCGCATCCATTTCCTGTCGTCCGCTCCGCGACTTGGGATTCGCTGCGACCCAAGACCCCGGACTCACGTCCGGGGCTACAACCTGCCATCGCTTCGCGATTCGCGTGCAGCCAAATCGCGGTAACGCGACGCTCCGGCTTCTGGCGAAGGCCGGCTACGCCGCACGGCGGCATTGCCGAGGACGAACCCCGCTTGCGGGTTTCGTGTCTTGATTCCGCTACCACTACTTGGGGATCGTGTTGATTCGCCACGCGGCGATGCCCCAACCTTGTTCTTTGGAGTATGGATGGAAGCTTGGTCGAATGGCTGGATGATGGCCGGTGGTGCCGCCGCCTTAACCCTGTTGGCCACCTGTTGGAGTCACCTCAAAAACCTGTACAGCCAAATTATCGGTCGCATCGTCGTCCGAATCACCGTCAGCGGGTACCAGGCCGATGCACTGCTGATGTACCTAAAACATCATTTTGAACCCTCACGCTTCGGCCCCCGCGCGTATATCGGCTGGCGATTGTTCATTCGACAACAACGCCGAGTGCAACTGGTGCCGATGGAAGTCGCCGCTCCGAACGGCCGTTTGTATTGGCGTCGGTGGCTGCCGATTTGGGTCGCCCAGGGCAAAAACGAGATGGGTGACCTGGAACAGGGATTGCAATCGGAATCTTACGATAGCCAGGCGCTGTCGATCACGTTCCCACGCGGCGCGCTGGACCCGGACCGGTTGATGGTCGACGCCGCTGGCTTCTACAACGAACAAACTCGCCAATACCATTCCACCGGCGGTCGTCGGCATTCGATTCGCTTCATCCACGGTTCGGCCGGCACGACCGCTTCATTGACGATGGCGGCGGGATCCAAACGCAGTTCACCGACCAGTTTGTCCGACATTCGCGGATGCTTGGCACACCGTCCGCTGGGCCATCAATTCACCGATTTTGGTGTCGACCAGGACGACGAAGGAGGCGCGCTGGATCGGCTGAGCCTGGCCGGTGGCGCGGCCGACCTGGTCCGCGACGCGATGCGTTGGAAGGAAACCGAGCAATGGCATCGCGATCGACTGCTGCCCTGGCGTCGCGGATATCTGTTGCACGGGCCCCCGGGCACCGGCAAGACTGCGCTGGCGCGGGCCTTGGCCGAGGACTTGGATTTGCCCGTGTTCGTTTACGATTTGGCGACCTTGAAAAACGATGAACTGGTCACCGCCTGGAACGAAATGCTTTCCGAAGTGCCTTGTTTGGCGTTGATGGAGGACATCGATGCGGTGTTCCATGGCCGTGAAAACGTCGCCGTCACCCAAGGCCCCGCGTTGACCTTTGACTGTTTGCTGAATTGTCTTGACGGTGTGCAAAGAGCCGATGGTTTGATGGTCATCGTCACCACCAATCACCTAGAACGGGTCGACCCGGCCATTGCGAGTGCCGGCGTTGCCGGTCACGGCGATCAACCCACTACGCGTCCGGGCCGCATTGATCGTGTGCTGGAACTGCGTGGATTGGATGACCAAGGACGCGAAAAGATGGCCCAACGCATCTTGGTGGATTGGCCCGAAGCGATCCCGCGGGCCTGCCAAGACGGTCGCGACGACACGCCGGCACAATTCCAGGAACGCTGTGCCCGCTTGGCAATGCGTTTGCATTACCAAGACGATGCACCAGAGACCTCGCAGACGCCGCAAGTCGGCGACACCCCGAGTTTCGAATCCACCCGTGCGGGAACCCAAGTCGCTCGCATCGCCGAGGCGCAACCCACGATCGCGACGACCGTGTTAACGAATGGTCGTCAGTGACTTTTCGCCTCGGAGAGGCGGGCTACTTTTTGTTCACCCGCTTCTTCGTCTTCTTGACCACCGGATCGGACATCGGTGAATTTTCAAAAAATGCCCCGTCATCCTGCATCCGGGGGTCGCCGGTGCGAATCAATTCCTCGTGCAAACGCGTCCGCAAGGCTTCGGCGATCGACGCATATTGAGGTTCGTTCGCGACGTTTTTCATTTGGTGCACGTCCGCCTTCATGTCATACAACTCAAACTCCGGCCGCTGACCGTAAACCTGTTCGAACAGCGGCTTGATGGCTGGATCGTTGCGATGTTCCACCAGCCATGCCTTGGTCGGACCGGCGTCTTCATCGGGCAGGGTGACGAAGGTGTTTTCGCGAATCTCCGCAAAGGTGGGTTCGTTTTCCGAGTCGCCCAAACGATAGGGATCGCCCAGCGGATAACGCTCGGGACGAAAGTTGTGGATGAACAAATATCGGTCGGTTCGAATCGCGCGTTGCGGATACGGTTTGAAGTCCGCTCGCGCCGATGCAACGTGTCGTTCCCGCCCGATCAAGACGTGCTCGCGGGATGGATCGGCAATCGGTGATTCCGACGAAGAAAGCGATGGCCACAGCGAACGTGCCGTCATCACCTCGGGCACGGGAAGTTCGGCGGCCTCCAAGAACGTCGGCGCCAAGTCGGGAAGGCTGACCAAATCGTCCAGCACGCGAGGTTGCCCGGGCGTCTCGCTGCCGCGAACTCCCGGCCCCGCGATCGCCAACGCGACACCGCTACCAAATTCGTACAAATTGCACTTGCCGTGGGGAAAGCCCGCCGGCCCGTGATCGCCGCTGACCACGACTAGCGTGTTTTCCAGCAGGCCACGCGATTCCAGTTCATCCAGCAACACACCCAGCGCCGCATCGAAGGCTTGCACTTCGCCCAAATAATCAACCAGGTCCTGACGGACGGTCGGGACATCGGGCAGAAAAGCCGGCATCCGCCCCTGGAGATCATCCGGGTCCATTCCCCAAAGATCCGTGCCGGATTTCCAGATCCATTTGCGATGCACGTTGGTGGGCCCGTAA
>JBCCRW010000291.1:0-7404 GCA_039201055.1 Planctomycetota bacterium
ACACAGGATCGACACTTCGCCACGGGCGTTCTTGGCAATCGAATCCCGACCGCCACGCGACGCCTGGACCACGCCCATCGAATTTTCGCAGCTTGCGATCTGGTGCTCCGATGCACCGGCCGGTTTGTCGTATTCGCTACGCCCCAAACAGGGCAACAAAATCGCGCGGCGGCCGGTCACCAAATCCGCGCGATTGAGTTTCGTGCCAATGCGAACGGTCAAGCGAGTGTTTCGCATCCCATCGGCGATCAGCCGCGTATCGGACATCGCCATTAAAAAGTTGCCACCCAGCGAAACCAACACGTCGATATCACCACGATGCATCGCGAGTGCCAAACGTTGTGAATCGTAGCCTTCGTGGCGCGGCGGCTGGAAATCAAACCTCTGATGCAACCGTTCGGCAAGCTCGGGTTTCAGCTTTTCCCAGACACCCATCGTGCGATCACCCTGGACATTCGAATGTCCACGAACCGGACACGCCCCCGCGCCTTCGATGCCGATGGCGCCGCGGAACAACAACACGTTCATCATTTCTTGAACGTTTTGCGTCCCGTTGCGATGCTGCGTCACTCCCAGGCACCAGCAAATGATGATTCGCTTGCGATCGCGAACCAGCGCGGCAACACTTTCGATCCGCGATCTTGAAATGCCGCTTTCACGTTCGATGTCCGACCAATCGGCTGCCCGCAAAGATTCCAGTAGCGGTCCGATGTCTTGGGTGTATTGATCGACAAATTCCCAATCGATCGCCGAACCCTTTTGCCGGTCGTCCCAAGACAAAAGTTGCTTCAAAATGCCCTTGAACAACGGGATGTCGCCGTTGATGCGGACCTGTAAAAATTCGTCGGTCAACTGAGTCGCTTTGCCCAACAAACCCAGTGGTTCTTGCGGGTTCATGAAACCCATCAAGCCGGCTTCGGGCAGCGGATTGACCGAAACGATTTTGGCACCGGCGCGTTTGGCCTGCTGCAGCGCCGTCAATTGTCGGGGATGATTTGTGCCGGGGTTTTGACCGACGACAAACACCAATTCGGCCTTTTCAAAATCGGACAACTTGACGCTGCCCTTGCCCAACCCAAACATGCGAGTCAGCGCCCGGCCACTGCTTTCATGGCACATGTTCGAACAATCCGGCAGATTGTTGGTGCCGTACATCCGCACCATCAATTGGTACACAAACGCGGCTTCGTTGGTCGCCTTGCCGCTGGTGTAAAACGCGGCGCGGTCGGGCGAATCGAGCGACCGCAGTTCATCGGCGATTTCGCGAAACGCCTGTTCGTACGAAATCGGGCGATAATGCGTCGCGTTTTCGTCCAGGATCATCGGCGTCGTCAACCGGCCCTGTTGTTCCAGCCAATAGTCCGAATGCCGCGACATTTCGGCGACCGAGTGTTTGGCAAAAAACGCTTCATCGGCCAGTCGGTGGTCCAGTTCATGGGCCACCGCTTTGACGCCATTTTCGCAAAATTCGAATGTGGAACGATGGTTATCGGGATCCGGCCAGGCGCAACCCGGGCAGTCGAAACCTTTCTTTTGGTTGACCTCCAGCAGCGGTAGCGTGCCGCGAACGACGCCACTTTCGCGAAATGAGTATTGAAAACTCGACAGCACCGATGCGATGCCGGTGGCCTTGCGTTTGACCCGTTTTTGGTCCAGCACCTCGTCCGGGTCGGCGGGTTCCAGATGGAGGACGCCATGGCCGACGTCGGGCAACAACAAGCGCGCCGCCCCCACGACATTGTCGGACCCGCCAGGCTGTTGCGAATCGCCAGGCAGTTGGGAATCGCCAGGCTGCTGCGAAGCGCCATCCTGTTGCGAAGCGTTGTTCCCGTCGCGGGCGGGCAGCGAATGGTCGGGAGCGGCAAGGGACATGATGCGGATCGGTGATGGGAACGTCGTCGTTGGTCTTCCACGGTCTCCCAATAGCTTGATCGAAATCCGCCGATCCCGCCAACCCGAACCCGCAACACGACTCGTTCGACCGACAAAAACACAACTCGTTCGACCTACGACAAGATGCGCTTGACCTACGATAAGATGCGTTCGGCGTGCGTGTACACATTGATGCGTTGCGAATCCACAAAGCCGATCAAGGTTTGCCCGAATCGCTTGCTCAAATCAAACGCGGCCGTCGTGGGTGCTCCGACGGCCACAAGGATCGGAACGCCGACCACCAAACTCTTCTGCACCATTTCAAAGCTCACTCGTCCGCTGAGCACCAAGATGCTGCCGGACAACACGGGAGGGGCATCGGTCGGCGTTCCCCTGGCTTGCATCCAAACCGCACCGATCAATTTATCCAACGCGTTGTGCCGCCCGACGTCCTCGCGGACCTGCCAGTCTCCCTGCTGGGAAACGAACGCACATCCGTGGCAGCCACCGGTTTTGGCAAACAACGATTGGCGGCGGCGCAGTTCATCGGGAAGCGCCATTACCGCGGCGGACGATACACGAAAGGCTTCGTCAAACCCCTCGATCGTTTGCACGTTTTCAAGCGGACGTTCCAAATCCGCCGCATCCTGTTTTCCGCACACGCCACAGGAGGCGTTCGCGAGCGTCAGCCGGCGGGTCCGCATCAGATCGACGGGGACGTCGTCGCTGACATGAACGACGCTCCGCTCTCCGTCGGAGTTGACCGACAAAACCGCGCTGGGCGATGTCAAGATGCCTTCGCTGGCCAGATACCCGACGGCCAATTCGTCGTCGGAACAGTATTTTGCACCGGAGTTCTCGCAAGCACCGCCGGATTCGCCGCCACCGCCTGACTTACAATCACCACCAGACTCGCTGCCACCGCAAGATTTTCCGGGCGTCCGCATGGTGATGGCGACATCACGCTGAATCTTTCGCCCGCGCAGCGACCATGCGATCGCGATCTGCAGCGGTGCTTCAACGGCCACCGCGTCGCCCGCGTGTTCGATCGGATCGTCGCCCCGGAAATGCCGAACGATCGATTCGTAACGCAATGAACCGTCAAGCACCCGCATCACCGACGGTGTTCTTGCTTCCCCATCGCGCATCAAAGGCACGCTGGTGCGCCGCGGCGACACTGCCGCGACCAACCAACTGGCCCAGCCGACAACGCTGGACAATCTGCGCGATGACGGTGCCGTAATCTTCCAGGCGAGTTAAACCCAAATCCCAGGCCGACATGTGCAACGCAAAAACCGCCGCACGATGATTGGCCGGATATTGCTTGGCGATCGCTTGCCAATGCTGATGAACCGACGACGTACGCTGCAGCGAATCGGGGATTGCCAGAGCCGTCAAATAGGCGTCGTCGGCGATTCGTTGCGGATCCAGCTGTTGAAGTCGTGACAGCGAAAACTTGGGGCAGCGTTCTTCGTCATGATGATGCCCCAAGCGGACGCTTTGCGAAGTGAACACGCTGCAGCGGGCACCGCGATCGTAGTAGGCCGCGGCTTCTTCCAGATCGCCTTTGCTTTCGGCAATCTGGCCGGCCGAATCCCAGATCCAAGCCAATTGCGGTTCGTAGGACGCGGCTTCGTCGCACCACTGGATCGCGTCGGGATGGTCGGGAAATTCGGCCAGCGACCCGACCAGGGTGGGAATGCGTCCCAGCCGCCGGTCCTGGGCAACCTGGGGCGTCAGCAATTTGGAAACTTCGGCCGGGTTCCAGCCGCGATGATCCTGATACCACTGGGTCGCAAAGGCGTACCAGGGATTTTCGCCCAGGGTTCGCTGGGGCGCGTGCGGAAACGGATCGCCGGCATGACGAATCGCAAAGCCGGGCAATTCGTTTGATCGTGCTTCGACCACCAAGGCTTCGGCAAGGTCTTTGCCCCAGGGCAGCCAATCGCCACCACCGTGATACCAATGCACAATGGATGATGCGTTACCAAAATCGTCGACGCGGACGCACAAATAATCGCCGATTTGATTCCCGACCAGCGGCAGCAGGTGGCAGCCCATCAAACCGGGCCACAGGCTCTCGTTGACCCGTTCCAACCAGCACTGCGGATGCACACATTCGGTGAATTCAAAACCACCGTCGCGTTTCCAAATTTCTTGATCGAACCAGGCCGCCAGCGACGCCTCGAGTGTGATTCCCAACGCGGCCTGGATTCGTTTGGACCAGTTGCCTGACGAATCTTCGGTGGAATCGGCGGTGGGTGATGGGGTCACTTGGACGGGGTCACTCTGGCTCGGTTGCGGACATCCCGTGCATCAAGATGGCGGCGGCCACGGCGGCATTCAAGCTGTCTACACCGCCAGCCATCGGGATGCAAACGCGATCGTCCGCAATTGCTTCGACTTCCGCCGGAATTCCATCGCTTTCATGGCCGACGACCAAAATCGTCGGTCGACGGTCGGCTTGATACTCCAACAACGGCGTCGGTTTTCGATGGGTGCGTGGATCCGCGTGCGTTGTCGCCGCGACCAAACGAACGCCATGCCCGCGAGCCCATTGTAAATCGGCCGGCGGATCATCAAGCGTGATCAGCGACTGCTTCAACACGGTCGCCATGGACGCGCGAATGGCCATCCGAGAATAGGGATCGGCCGACCGGGTGCAATACAACACCGGACCCAGGCCCAGGGCGGTGGCCGTGCGAATTACGCTGCCCAAATTTTCACGCTCGGAAATCCCCAAGCTGGCGATGGCGACCCTGAATGGCGGCGATTGGGAAAGCCAGTGGCGTAGTGAAAGCGGCCGGGGGCGGTTTGCCAAAGCCAGAAAGCCGCGATGAAATGGGTAGCCGGCGACGGCCTGCAACTGCTCGCGATGCATTGCGTAGATTGGCGTCCGGTCGTCGACCCAGCCGGCGGCTTCGTCCTGTCGGCCGTGCTGCACCAGCAAGGCGATCACGTCGACGCTACTGTCAATCAAGCGGCGGACACAGCGACGTCCTTCGACGACGAAGGTGCCCGCGGACGCTTGTTTCCGATCATCCTTGCGAAGGCCGACAAAACCGGCCACGCGAGGATCTTCGGGATCGGAAATCAAATGAATGCCCAAGGCGAACCGCTCCCGATCGCCTCGGGATTGTGGAACCCGCGGATTACTCGCCGGTCGGGAACAACGGCCCGCTGCTGCCCAAACCGCCCTTCAATTCGCCGGCATCGGCAACGGGGACCTGTTCGCTGGCTTCCGCTTCGGCGGCCGCACGCTCCTGTTCCTCGCCCCAGCCGACGCGTTTGAGTGACAAACCAATCTTGCGTTCGTCGGTGTCCACTCGCAGCACTTTGACCTCGATCTTGTCGCCGACGTTGACGACCGATTCGGGGTCTTCGATTTTGTCGTCGGACAATTCGCTGATGTGCAGCAAACCTTCCAAGCCGTCCTCGAGTCCAATAAAGACACCGAAGTTGGTGATCTTGGTGACTTCGCCACGAACCAGTTGGCCTGGCTGGTACTTGTCCGGAATGTCACCATCCCAGGGGTCGTTGTCCAGTTGCTTCAGTCCCAGCGCGATGCGGCGACGGTCCTCGTCGACGCTCAGCACTCGGCACTGCAATTCCTGTCCTTTTTCCAGCACTTCGCTGGGGTGACCGATCTTGCGGGTCCAGGACATGTCCGAAACGTGCAGCAGCCCATCGATGCCCTCTTCGAGTTCGATGAAGGCACCGTAATTGGTCAGGTTGCGAACCTTGCCCTTGACATCGGTCCCCTCGGGGTAGCGAGAAATGACCTCGTCCCAGGGGTTCTTTTGGGTTTGCTTCATCCCCAAGGAAAGCTGTTGGCCTTCGGGGTCGACACCCAAAATGCGGACCATGATGTTGTCGCCGATGTTGACCAATTCGCTCGGGTGGTTGACCCGTTTGGTCCAACTCATCTCGCTGATATGGACCAGGCCTTCGATGCCCGGCTCCAATTTCACAAACGCGCCGTAGCTCATCACGTTGACGACTTCGCCCTTGTGATCGGTATCGACGGGGTACTTGGTTTCGATATTTTCCCAAGGGTTGCGATCCTTTTGCTTCAACCCCAGCGCGATCTTTTGCTTTTCGCGATCGATGTGCAGCACCTTGACTTCGATTTCTTGGTCGATCGAAACCATTTCGGTGGGGTGATTGATTCGCTCCCAAGCCATATCGGTGATGTGCAGCAAACCGTCGATGCCGCCCAGGTCCACGAAGGCACCGAAGTCGGCGATGTTCTTGACGATACCGGTGCGGATTTGACCGGTTTCCAATTCTTTCATCAGGTACGTGCGATCTTCTTCCCGCTGTCGTTCGATCAAGCTGCGGCGGCTGATCACGATGTTGCGGCGGGTGTCGTCGATCTTCAGGATCTCGGCCTGGATCACGCGACCAATAAAATCGCCGATGTCGCCCGGACGGCGGATGTCGACTTGGGAACCCGGCAAGAAGACGTTGACGCCAATGTCGACCAGCAGGCCGCCCTTGATCTTGCGGATCACGGTGCCGGTGACGACCTGGCCCTCGTCGATCTCGCTGATCACCTTGCCCCATTCGATGATCTTTTCGGCCTTCTCCTTGGAAAGCGCGATCATCCCATAGGGGTCATCGGCGGCACCGAGTTCGTCCTCCATTTCTTCGATGAGCACCTTGACGGTGTCACCGACCTTGGGAGTCGGTTCGTCGGGATTCCACTCGCTGAGTGAAACGGTGCCCTCGGATTTAAAACCGACATCGATCAGGGCCCATTCGTCGTTGACCTCGACGATTTTGCCTTCGATGATTTCGCCCTGCAGGTAATCCTGCTGCTCGCTTTCGAAGTACTCGAGCATTTCCTGCTCGACGTCATCCTCGGGTGCGAGCGTGGCGAGCTCGTTGAAGATTTCGTCGTCGTCGAGCTGGCGAATGAGATTGCGGTTAACCATGAAAATCCGGGGGCAGTGCGGCTCGCGGGGCTTGCACAAACAAAGGAATGGGCGAGCGGCACGGGGGTTAAAGGGAAGGAAACAAAATTTGGCGATTTCAGCGGGTGGCCATCGTCTGACCGGGAACTAGCGAAAGTCCCAAGCGGGCTGAAACCGTGCCCGAACACGCGTCGGGCGTCATCGAACGGACGAATTTGATGCCACTCGGTGGTCCCGGAGGCTATCAAATCGGCAAATCCCACGCAATCCACGAATCGAGGATGTGTGATCGGGGAAATCACTAACCCGGCGGAGAAGCTTGGGGTCGATCGCCCCGCTTCCATCGTCGAGACTTTTATGCATGAGCAAATACGTAAGGCTCAGTGCGAGTCGACCGCGGAGCGGTCAAACCCATTAGCCGGTGGTAAGCGAACCGAGCCCCGGCGAGCGTTTGTGCCACCTCCGGAAACCGTAACGCTCGCCCTCGAGTGGCAGGGCTTTCTACATGGGCTGAATTCACGGTTTCGTGCGGGTTAGCGGCTTTTCGACGACACCCGGCAATCACTCGATCCAAGTCGGCTCAGATGGCCTCGTTTTTCACGGCATAAGCCCATGT
>JBCCRW010000292.1:0-7367 GCA_039201055.1 Planctomycetota bacterium
GAAAACGAATTGCTGCGGATCCAAACCGAGGCCGCCGCCGCCCGGCAGGAAGCCAATGCCCAGCGTCTGGAGGCGCGTGCCGAACGGCTTGAGGCCCAGGCCAAGCAGGTCGAATCGTGGCTGCGTCGATCCGATCTTGTCCACGCTGCGGCGGCACCGAAACGATCACCGGCTAGCAGCGCCGGGACAGTTCAAGTTCAACCCGCCGCGATAGATCAACCCGCCGGTCCCACGCCGCGCTTTGAAGACTATGCCGCGATCCGCCAGGCATGGGGCCAGCAACCGTCGCTGAAACGAATCGACGGACCGCATGGGTTGCGGGGCCCCAAGGAACCGGCGGCGCCACCCAAAGAACCGGCGGCGCCACCCGGCGCGCTGCCGACTTTGCACGAGCCGTCGGCTGGGCAATCGTCTGAGCCATCGTCCGAGTCAGTGTCCGGGCCATTGGATTCGCCAGCACCCGGAACTGTCGATGACACCATCCAACTTGATCACACCATCAAACTTGATCAAGCCATTGAACTGGAAGAAGCACCGGAGGATGAAGGGAGCTCGAATCGACGTCGCAAGGGGCCCTGGTTGATTAGCGCGATCGTTCACGCCATCGTCATCTTGGGACTCGGCTTGGTCGTTTTTGAAGCGGAAACCAGCGGCGACCAATTGGCACTCACAGCCACCTCAAGCACTGAAGAATCCGTCACGCTCGAATCGGTGGTGATTGAAAATTCAGAGCCGACGGAGACTTCCCCGTCCAGCGAGATGACGCCGGAGTTCACCGAGGAACTCGCGATCGCGCCGGCCGGTGAAACGCTGCCGCCGGCGGTTTTGGGCGAAACGATTACCGAAAATCCGCTCACCCGTAGCATGCAATCGACCTCGGCGGCGCTGCGGTCGATCTCGGATTCGACAGCCAAGGCGTCGACGGAATTTTGCGGCGTTTCGGGTGGCGGCAATCATTTTGTTTATCTGGTCGATTCGTCCGGCAGCATGGGGGACGGGTTCAATTCCGCGCGGACCGAATTGCTTCGCGCGATCGAGCAGCTGACCCCCAAGCAACGTTTCTTTGTGGTTTTCTTCGACGCTGAATCCGATTACATGCGGGTTTCCAATCCCGCGACCGCCGACACGGTCGCCGTTCACGCGACGCCCGAAAACAAAGCCAGCCTGCGTCGGTGGGCGATGACGATCCAAAAGGACCGCGGCCAACATCCCGCCGATGAATTGGAATTTGCGTTGGGATTGCGTCCCGATGTGATTTTCCTGCTGTCCGATGGCGAATTTCCCGAGCGTATCGAAACGCTGTTGCGGGAAAAGAATCGTGTCGAAAACCTGTTCGGCGATTCGGACCCGATCAGCATCGTGCACACAATCGGCTACCACAGCCGCGAGGGTGAGGAACGGATGCGGCGGATCGCCCGGGACAATGGCGGTCAGTACCGACACGTTCCCAAGCCGCGGTAGTGGTTTTTTCCAACTGAAAGTTGGGGGTAGCCGTTGTTCGCCAGAACACGGAAGCGCCCAGGATTTCCGGTTTCTGGTCATTGGTTCTATTCCGCGTTCTGGCCAGCGACGGCTACCCGTTCCGCGTTCTGGCGAACGACGGCTACCCGCGATCGCGTCACCTTCCCAGGTTTGCCGCTTGGTCAATAATGATGGGCTTCGCATTCCCCATCGCCGGATCGTCATGCCCAGCTTTCACGAACATCAATTGTCCAACGGTTTGCGGGTTGTCGCCGAGATTGACCGTCGCGGCTACTCGGCCGCATTCGGCTACTTCGTCCGTTCGGGATCACGTGACGAAACGGATCGGCAAAGCGGGCTGAGCCATTTTCTTGAGCACATGATGTTCAAGGGAACGTCCAAGCGTAGCGCCGCCGATGTCAATCGCGAGTTGGACGAACTGGGTGGGAGCAGCAATGCCTACACCAGCGAGGAACAAACGGTCTACTACGCCACGGTGCTGCCCAAATTCCAGCGGCGGATCGTTGAACTGCTGTCCGACATGCTGCAGCCCTCGCTGGATGCCGACGAATTCGAAACCGAGCGGCAGGTGATTTTGGAGGAGATCGCGAAGTACCAGGACCAGCCGCCCTTTGGCGCTTTCGAACGATCGATGGAATGCTTTTTTGGCCCGCGTGGTTTGGGGCGGCGGGTGCTGGGGACGCCGGAATCGATTTCCGCGATGACGGCGGATGATTTGCGAGCGTATTTTCAAAGCCGCTATCGGCCCGGGAACATTGTGCTGGCCGCGACCGGCAACGTCGACTTTGATGCTCTGGTGCAACAAGCCGAAACGATGACGGCGGCCTGGAGCGATCGTGGCAACACGGCAAACCCGCCGGCGGACGATCCCGATATTTTGCCGCCGGGCATCGCACTGGATACCTCGCTTGAATCACCGGATTTGCAACAAACCTATGTCGTTCGTTTGGGCGGCGGCCCCAGCATGGTGGACGACGATCGTTACCCGGCGGCGATCCTGGGCACGATCTTGGGCGACGAAGGTGGCAGCCGTTTGTTTTGGGATCTGATCGACACCGGCCGCGCGGAAGTCGCAACGGTTTGGCAACAAGAATTCATGGATGCGGGAGCCTGGTTCACCTATCTGGTTTGTGCGGCCGAGGACCGCGAGGCGAATCTACGGTGGATCGATCAAGCGCTCGAGCGTGTCGTCCAGGATGGTGTCACCGATGACGAATTGGAACAGGTGACTCGCAAAGCGATCGCGTCGGCAATCATGCAAAGCGAGCGTCCGTCCAATCGTCTGTTCGGCCTGGGCGGCCGTTATTTGGTGACCGGAGAATACCGCAGTCTGGACGATTTCATCGACCGCATCCGTGCGGTGACCAAGGAACAGGTCAACGACGCGGCCAAGAAGTACCTGACCCAAGACCACGTTGAAATTACGGTCCAGTCCGAGCCGGTGCCAAGCTAGGCCTCGGTCACTTCCTCTTCGCGATGTTTCGCCATCTCGCTGACCTTCTCTTCGTATTTCTTGGTCAGTTCCTGGACATCATTCTTGCTCGAATCGCGTTGGTCCTCGCTGATTTCCTTTGCCTTTTCCAAACCGTCGATCGCTTTGTTGGCGTCGCGGCGGATATTGCGAATCGAAATCTTCGCCTCTTCGCCCAATTCCTTAACCCGGGCGACCATTTTCTTTCGCACGTCGGTCGACAGGGGTGGAACATTCAACCGAATGATCTTGCCATCGTTTTGAGGATTCAGTCCCAGGTCGCCGGCAACGAGTGCCTTTTCAATGTCCTTGATGGTCGATGCATCGTAGGGACGGATCAGAATCTGCTGCGGCTCGGGCGTGCCGATCGATGCCAGTTGCTTCAGCGGCGTGGTCGATCCATAGGCTTCGACTTTGATTGAATCCACCAGCCCGGGTGTGGCGCGACCGGTGCGGATTCCCGAAAGCGAGTTTTGCAAGACCGCGACGGCTTTTTCCATCCGTTCTTCGGCGTCCATCAGGGTTTCTTCAATCGACATCGGGCTGGCTTCCTTGAAAGTGGGATGGAATTACGAAGATGTGGGAATGTCGGTGTCGGCGATCGGATTGCCGATCCAGGTGCCGATCGTTTCGCCTTTGACGGCGCGGACAATGTTGCCGTCCTTTTTGAAATTGAACACCACGATCGGTTTGTCGTGTTCGGCACAAAACGCGAATGCGGTCGCGTCCATGACCCGCAATTTTCGCTTGGCAACTTCATCGAAAGTCAGCCGGTCATACAGGACCGCGTGCGGGTTTTTTTCCGGGTCGTCACTGTAGACGCCATCGACGCGGGTGGCCTTGAGCACCACGTCGGCATCCAATTCCAGGGCCCGCTGGGCCGCCGCGGTGTCGGTGGTCACAAACGGATTTCCCATGCCCGCCGCCAAAATCACGACGCGGCCTTTTTCCAGGTGACGAATCGCCCGCCGACGAATGAATGTCTCGCAAATTTTTTCAATCGGGACCGCCGACATCACTCGCGTTTGCAAGCCCAACGATTCAATCGCGTCCTGCATGGCCAGCGAATTGATGGTCGTCGCCAGCATTCCCATGTAGTGCGCGGTCGCCTCGTCAACCATTTGCGTGCCGCCGCTGAATTCGGCCCCGCGCAAAATATTTCCGCCGCCGATGACGATCGCCATTTGGCAACCCGACGCGTGTGCCAATTGAATCTGTTTGGCAATGTGTTCGATCTCGTCCGGCTCGATGCCGCGGCCGCCCGAAGACGCCAAACTTTCGCCGCTCAGTTTCAGGATGACGCGTCGATATCGCAGGGGTGTGGCGGATGATCCTTCGGTCATAAGAGCGTTTCAATGAAGTCAAACTGGGATGGCAGTCTCAAGACGATAGCCGATCATTTTCGACGCGGGGAGGTGGGCGTGGTCGCGCGGTCGTCGGGCGCCGAAAACATTCGCAGATTTTCCAGTTGTTCACGTGCTTCGCGCACCGCCGGTTCGGCCCACGGCTGTTGGTCAAACGAATCGATGACACCCTGCAAGACTTTCTGGCTGGTTGCCGTGTCGTCGCGAGCGAGACTATTACGAATTTTGGTCAACAATTCGATCGCGCGGGGGTCCCATTGCACCGTGCTCGGCGAACTTGTCAGACGCTCAATTTCCGAACGCACCCATCGCGACAATTCATCTTCGGCGTTCTGGCCATCGGGGGTGCGCCCAAACAGCAGCAGCCAGCTTTCCAGCCGGCCGGCAGCCGCGTCGGGATCGACGTCACGCCCGTCGAGGGCCTCGAGCAATGCCGTTTCGGCCCCCGAGAGGGCTTTGACGCCCAGCCGTTTTTGGACACGAAGGCGTTTTTCGACGCCACGCAATCGTTCCGCGTTCAGACGCGCGATCAGGCCCGCCGTTCGCGGATCGTCGGGATGGTCGGCGATGAACGCGGTGGTCGCATTTCGGTCGCCGGCTTCGGCCTTGGCAAACAAAGCCTCGGGATCGGGGCTGCGAAAAGCGATGATCACCACGCCCACCATCACCGCCAGCACCGCGACGATGCCGGCAAGCGTGAGCGCGTTGCCCCACGCCGAATCGTCTCGACGCGCATCAGCGGCTTCGTCCTCGGCCGCCGTGCGAAAATGCGTTTTGGGTTCGCGGGTCGGGCCCGGCTGGCCGATGCCATCCAGCGTGCTGACTTTCCCCGGGTGTGTCTTGTCGGTCGCCGATTGACCGGGCGCGGCGGCGGGATCCGAAAACATCGTTACCGCGTTGCCGCTGGTGGCATGGGTCGACGCATCGGGATGCCGGCTGGTTAAACCCCCGATGGAAAGATCGCTCGAGCTGCCGCCGGGTTTTGAGGAATCGCCGCTCCGTTGCGAATCACCGGGTCTGATGCGGCGTGTGTGGACGCCCTCGGTTCGTCCCGCCGGCGGCGGATTGGCGTCGGTGGCCAGATCCGCGACCGAGTGAATCCCGGTATTCTCTTCCTCCAGTGCAAGTGTTTGTTCACGTTCCAGGCCCGCTTGGGTTGCCCGCAAGCGGTTCAACACCGCCAGTGCCGTGGGAGGCCGATTTTGGGGCGATTTGGCCAACAAGTCATGGACGATATGAACGATCGCGTCGGGCAGTTCGGGAAACAGCACGTCCAGTGGCGGTGGCGGATCCTGTTGCAGCGACCGAATCACGGTGGTCACATTTTTTCCGCGAAAAGGTGGGCGGCCGGCCAGCATCGTGTACATCACGCTGCCCAAAGCATACAGGTCGGTTCGCTGCGAAATGCCGCTGCCGTCGGCCTGTTCGGGTGCCATGTAGTCGGCGGTGCCCAACACCGAACCGGCCGCGGTGTGATCGCCCATTTCGCCAAAGATTTTTGCGATGCCAAAATCGACCAATTTGATCCGGCCACCCTCGTCAATCATTAAATTGGCGGGCTTCAAATCGCGATGGATCACGCCGATGTCATGCGCGTGTTTGAGCGCGGCGCAAATTTGAATCGCAATTTCGATGGTCTCGATCCAGGCGATCCGTTTTTCCCGCCGGATGCGGCTTTGCAGTGTTTCGCCATCGGCCAATTCCATCGAATAAAACAGCCGGCCGCGTTCTTCCCCGTAACCGATCAAACGCACGATGCCCGGGTGCCGCAGACGCTTGAGCGATTCGACTTCGGCGGCAAAGCGGCGGCGAAACTTGGGTTCATCGGCAACGTGTTCGGCGATCAATTTCACCGCCACGCGTTCGCCCGACTTCACGTGGGACGCACAAAACACCGCTCCCATGCCACCTTTGCCGATCGCCCGAATCAGCTTGTAGGGCCCCAAGTGTTCGAAGGGCAGTGGTGATTCCATCAGTTTCCGGTGCTGATTGACGGGCGGGGCTGCATTTTTGGTTCAGGATAACCGGCCGTGGAACTGACTTGCCAGCACGGACCGGGTTTTGGGACGATTCGCAGCATGGCCCGCCCAAAAAAATCACGCCCATTCGACGCGAATCCAGAAACGGCCGGCGGCGACCGCAAGCGCGTCGTCGCGGCGACCCCATCCACCCCGCGCCGGTGGTCGGCGCTGGTGGCGTCCAGCTTGGTCACCCTGGCGATGACGCTGAGCGCGCCGACGCTCGCGTTTTGGCCATTCAGCTTCGTCGCGCTCACGCCCCTGGCATGGCTGCTGATCCGCCGGAACCCATCGACCGCCACGGAAGCCAAACTCGGCCGGATCGGCTGGGCGATCTATCTTCCCGCGGTGGTTTACTGGTTGATCCAATTGCAGGGTTTGCGTCACGCCCATCCCTGGATGTTTTTGGGCTGGTTTGCACTCAGTGCGTACCTGGCGGCGTACTTGCCGTTGTGGTTTTGGCTGACCGGCCGGCTTGACGACAATCTTTCCGCCGCGGGCGCGAGGTTGCCGCTGGGAATCTGTGCCGCATCGGTCTGGCTGAGTTTGGAATGGTGCCGCAACACTTTTCTGGGCGGTTTGTCGGCGGGCATGTTGGGCCATCATGTCGCCGATGTTCCGCTGCTGATTCAAATTGCCGACCTGTTTGGGTCCTACGGCGTTTCCACGGTGCTGGTGCTGACCAGTTTTTCCGTGGCCAGCGTGCTGGGCTGGCTGTGGGACCGCCGGCGGATGCGTCGACCGCGATTGCCCACATGGGATCCGGTCGTTGGCGTGTTGGCCCTCTCGCTGACGATTGCCTATGGATTTTGGCACCACGAAAGCGTTGGCACCCTCGATGGATCGGCGGCGGCCGACACGACGTCCGGCCAGGCGGGTGTGGCACGTGTAATGCTGGTGGGATTGAACCAGCCGACCGTGTATGGCCAATCGGCCCAACGCGATGCGGAAATCTTTGACCAATACGCACTCGGCACGCTGGATGCGCTCGAGCAGCAAACCGCTCCGGTGGACCTTGTGGTTTGGCCGGAA
>JBCCRW010000293.1:0-7357 GCA_039201055.1 Planctomycetota bacterium
CCCTGGGCATCCAGCACGAACGATTTTCGGCAAAATTCCAGGGCTTGGACGCACGCTTGACCGGCGTGGAACCGAGCCGCGTGGTGCACGAAATCTTGGCTTAGCAGGGCCCGGGAAAACGGTGCCAACTGGAAACAGGTTCCTGCCGAAAAACAGTGCACACTGGCATTGGATTCGGTGCCCTGACGGGATGACTTGGTCGCGAGTAAACTACCGGTCAATTCGATTCTCGCTTCCATCCCCGCCCGGTATTCGACCCGAAACATGCCCGATCCACTGCCGCTCCGGATTGCCATCGGCGGCGATCATGCCGGTTTCGAATTGAAACGGGCCATCGTTTCGCGACTCGAAGCACGGGTCACCCAGCTGCTGGATTGTGGCACCCATTCCACCGAGCGATGCGATTATCCGGATTTCGCCATTGCGGTGTCGCGTGAGATTTTGCAAGGGCGAGCCGACCGCGGGATTGTTGTTTGTGGCAGCGGTGTCGGCGTCAGCGTGGCCGCCAACAAAATCCCGGGCATTCGGGCAGCGATTTGCCACGATACCTATTCGGCGCACCAGGGCGTCGAACACGATGACATGAACGTATTGTGTATCGGTGGCCGCATCATTGGTTCCGAATTGGCCTTTGAATTGATCGATGCGTTTCTGCAAGCCCGCTATGAACCCCAGCCGCGTCACGCAAAACGATTGGCTCAGGTGCTTGAAATCGAAAGTCTTGGCATCGAAGCGATCGACACCACCGCAAACGGTCATTCCAAGTCATGAACATTCCCGTCACCGAGTGGATTGCCGATCGCGCGGACGCCTTTGATGCCAGTGGCATTCGCAAGGTGTTCGATTTGGCCGCCTCGCTAAAGAATCCCATCAACCTTTCCATCGGCCAACCGGATTTTGATGTCCCCGAAGGCATCCAGGACGCGGCCATCGATGCGATCCGGGCCGGCAAAAACGGCTACAGTCCGACGCAGGGCATCCCGCCGCTGCGTGATGCCTTGCGCGAGCGAATCGGACAAGCCTACGACCACGCCGACCGTGACGTCTTCATTTGCAGCGGCACCAGCGGTGGTTTGACGGTAGCGATGTGGTCGCTGGTGAACCCCAGCGACGAGGTCATTTTCCAGGATCCGTATTTCCTGATGTATCCACCGCTGCTGAAGATGTGCGGCGGTGTCCCCGTGCCAATCGATTCTTATCCCGATTTCACGCTGGACGTCGATCGCATCGCCGCCGCGATCACGCCAAAGACCAAAATCATCCTGGTCAACTCGCCCGGGAACCCGACCGGCGTCTGTGCCACGCGGCAACAATTGTGCGACGTCGCGGAATTGGCCGCCGAGAAGAATCTTCTGCTGGTCAGCGACGAAATATACAGCCGATTTTTGTTCGACGACGACTTCATTTCACCGGCGCAGTTTAACGATCAAACCTTGGTCATCGACGGCTTTAGCAAGTCGCATTCGATGACGGGTTGGCGAGTCGGGTACGCGCACGGCCCGAGCGAGATCATTTCGACGATGATGAAGATCCAGCAGTATTCGTATGTTTGCGCGCCCCAGCCGGCCCAATGGGGTGCCGTTGCGGCGATGGATATCGATCTGGCCGATCACATCGCCGATTATCGTCGCAAACGCGATTTCGTTTTTGATCGCTTGCAGCGTGACTACGAGGTCGCCAAACCGGGCGGTGCGTTTTATTTCTTCCCAAAAGTACCGGGAACGATGTCGGCAACCGAGTTTGTCCAGCGTGCGATCGAGCACGAGTTGATGCTAATTCCCGGCAAAATTTTTAGTGGCCAGGATACGCACTTTCGGCTGTCATTCGCCGCCGACGACAACACGCTGGATCGCGGCATGGAAGTGCTAGCGAAGCTGGCAAAGTTGTAAGCTTTGGAAATGCCAAACGCTTCCGTGTATTGGCCGGCGGCGGCTGTTCCAAATCAAAACGCGGATGGCAGAAATCAAGATCGATACAGCATTTTTGCCACTTTGGTCAGCATTTTCAAATCGCCCTCGCGTCGCGGCTGAAGGTGCGGTAACCAGTTCGTGCGACGCGTGGCTATCGTTTGCACCCGAGTCATCGCCAGCAGGCCTTCGACGCCGCGGGTGACACCATGCCCGCTGTGCCCGCGACCGCCAAAAGGCACTCGCGGGTCCGCAGTGGGGACCACGATGTCGTTGATGGTCACCGCGCCGACGTTCAATGATGCGGCGACGCGTTCGGCTTCGCGGCGGTCGCCCAGGACACTGGCCGCCAAACCATACGGGCAATCATTGACCGCTTGGACCGCTTCATCGATGTGCTTGTAACGCAGCAGCGAAGCGATGGGTGCAAAAACATCGCGCTTGGCGATTTCCATCTCCGGCGTCACGCCTTGTATCACCGTGGCGGGCATCGTCCCGGTTTCCCGCAGCGATCGGGCGTCCGATGATCCGATCAAACAGGACAGCTTGGCTGCCGCGGCCAGATCCAGGGTATCCACGGCGGATTGCCTGGCCGCCGGATGCACTTGCAGCGCTTGGGCGTCGGCGAACGCATCGCGAATCGCGTTTGTGAGTGCCGCTTCGATACTGCTGGGCACCAGGATTCGCCGCGGGCCGATGCAGGTGGCGCCGCTGTTTAGCATCAAACCGAAACGCAGCATTTGCGCGACACGCTTGGGGTCGGCGGATTCCAGCACCAGGACGGCATCGCAACCGCCCGCTTCGATGATGGTTGGCGTCAACGTTTCGGCACACGTTCGCATCACGGCGCGGCCGGTTTCCGACGCACCGGTCAAGACGACCAATTCGACACCGTCTCGCATTCGCTGCTGGGCGGCATCGACGCTTGAATCCAGCACCCGCAGGGACGCCTCGGGGACACCGGCACTCCACAGCACGTCGGCCAGTTCGGCCGTCGCCGCCTCGCTTCCGGGCGCCGGCTTGATGAACGTTTGATTGCCGGCGGCCAGCGACGTCGCGACCTGGGCACCGGTCAAAAACAGGGGATAATTCCAGGTGCCAATGACCAACACGCGACCGTGTGCGACACGCCGAATGCGGTGCCGCACCCCCCATAACCATGGGGGACGCCCCCAAACGCCGGCTTTTCGATCCGCCAAAACTCGGTGACCCCGGCGGCCCAGCCAACGCAAACAGGCCGCCAGCGGCAGGATTTCGGCGGTCAGTGTTTCCACGGGATCGATCCGCTGGTCGCTGGCGGATCGTTCGCACAAGACCTCGGTGCGTTGCACCCATTTCGCGGCCGCCTTGCCAAGAACGCGGCAACGCTGGCGAGTGGTCACCAATCCCCAGGGGTGGACCGCTTCCCGGTTTGATCCTGGTTCCCGGTTTAGTGTTTGTTCCCGGTTTAGTGCTGGTTCCCGGTTTAGTGCTGGTTCCCGGTTTAGTGCTGGCGGTGAGTCACCTATCATGTGCGGAGGGATTGCGAGGGACGGGTGAATGGACTGGGTTGGATGATCGTGCCGACGCGACGGCTGGGAATGCTTTAAACTGAGTGTTTCTTAAGCTAAGCATTGGGGAAGAGTCTTCGCCAGCCGAGCAAGGTCCGGTGCAAGCGGTTTTTGCCGAGCACTCTCGCGTTGGTAGAAAAGCGGCCCTCCCCTTTGAATTCTCGCCCACATCACTGCGACTGAATTTGTCCGATACTTTTCGAAGTTGTATCGCGTTCGCCGAATTGACCGATGTCGGCATGCGACGCATGAATAACCAGGATTCCTTGATTTGCGTTCCCGCGCGATCGGCGGAAAGTTTGACCTCTCGCGGCCACCTGTTTGTCGTTGCCGATGGGATGGGGGCGCACGCTGCGGGGGAATTGGCCAGCAAGATGGCCGTCGACCAAATCACCCAGCATTATTCTCGTTTGGCCGAGACCGAATCGATCGCGGCGGCCATCCGCGGAGCGATCCGACGGGCCAATGCGGACATTTACGCTCGCGGCCAAAACAATCCTGAATTTCACAACATGGGCACGACGGCCAGCGCGCTGGTGTTGTCGCCGCGGGGTGCGATCATTGGGCACGTTGGCGATAGCCGCGTGTACCGGCATCGCGACGGCAAGTTGGAACAATGGACCTTCGATCATTCGTTGGTTTGGGAACTTCAGGCCAGCGGCCAGATGAGTGACGACAACGCGGCGGGGATCCCAAAGAATGTCATCACGCGTTCGTTGGGCCCGAGTCCCGAGGTCCGTGTGGACCTGGAAGGCCCCTTTGAAATTTGCGTTGGCGACCGTTTCCTATTGTGCAGTGACGGATTGACCGGGCAGGTTGGTGACGACGAAATCGCCACCTTGATGGAATGCTTGAGCGAATCGACGGTCACTCGAGTCCTGATTGACCTGGCGAATTTACGGGGTGGCCCCGACAACATTTCGGTGATCGTCGTCAAGGTGACCGACCCGATGGCCGACAAGTTCAAACGCACCGTCGCACCGGAGCTGGGTTGGCAGGGTCCGGTCTTGGGCATTTTTGCGGCCCTGTTGGCCGCCGCGGCCGTCGTCTTGGGCGTGCTGCGAAATTCCGAAGCCGCGATCATCGTCGGTGTCTTGGCCCTGGTCACTGGTGTCCTCGGCTTTGCGATTTCCAAAAAGAAAAAGTCTTCCACGCTCGCCGGCGAGGAAACCGTCGAATCGGGCGGCAAGGGCCCCTACCGCCAATACCGTACGGTCGAACATCGGCAGATGGTCAAGCGCTTGGCGGAAACCGTTGCCGAATTACGACAAGCCGCGTCGGGCAACGACTGGATGATGAAATGGGAACGTGTCGACCATTTGGAACGGGAAGCCAGCGAGGCCGTTGACGCCAAAGACACTCGTAAGGCGGTCGAGCGACAGGCCGAGGCGGTGATCGAAACGATGAACCAGCTTCGCGAACAAAACAATCGTGCGGCCGCCGAGACGGCGATCGAACGTTAGGGCTCGTCCATCATTCACTTACCGAATTCAAAATGAGCCGATGGGCACCGGCCCCGGTTTTTATCCAAGCGATGTTTGATTTGATGTTTGCAAATCCCTTCCAAGTGTCGATTCATCGACTGCTAATCGTGCCGGCATGTTTTGTGGCCGCTTTCGTTTTGCAAGGCGACTTGGCGGGCGGACAGGAAGTCGCCGGCAAGACAAAGACAGAATTGCAGCCGCGGCTGGTCCGCACCGACGACGGTGCCGTCGAAGTTCGCGTCGGTGATGATTTGTGGACGCGATACATTCCCGACAGCCAGGGGCGACCGGTTTGGTACCCCGTTCTTGGCCCCGGCGGTGAATCGATGACGCGTGGCTTTCCGTTTCAAAAAGCCAACCCGGATGAAAAGTCCGATCATGACCACCATCGCAGCCTGTGGCTCACCCACGGCGAAGTCAACGACATTGATTTTTGGATTGACGATCCCGGGACCGGACGCATCGTCGACACCGGCCACCGATTGTCGTCCGGTAAAGACGGCGCCAAGTTCGAGGCGGATTATCGGTGGGAGTCCGCCGAGGGCGAAAAGGTGATGATGGAACGTCGAGTGCTTCGCTTTTTTGTCCAGAACGGGCGACGGATCATCGACCTTGATTCCAAGCTGACCGCCGAATTCGGTCCCGTTCACATTGGCGACACCAAGGAAGGGACCTTCGGCATTCGCGTGCCGGGCACGATGAAAGTCGACGCCAAAAAAGGTGGCAAGATCACCAACGCCGAGGGCATCCTGGACAAGCAAGCCTGGGGAAAACAATCCGCCTGGGTTGATTACAACGGCCCGGTGGCCGCCAAAGATGCGACGGACGAAAAAGATTTAATCCTGGCGGGCATTCGCATTCACCAACATCCCAGTTCGTTCGGGTTTCCCTGCCGCTGGCACGTTCGCACCTACGGCTTGTTTGCCGCCAATCCGTTTGGCGTGTACCACTTTACCGGTGGCGAAAAGACCGACGGGGTGCGATTGAAAAAGGGCGAATCTTTGCAAATGAGATTTCGCACGGTGTTTTACCGCGGCCCCCTGGACATCAAGCAGGCGAAGCAAGACCAATCGCAGTACGCGGGCGTTGGGCAAGATTAGTGTTTGGGTCCAAGTCAAAGTCGGCGTAGCCGTTGTTCGCCAGAACACGGAAGCGCTCGTGTAGCCGATGTTCGCCAGAACACGGATGTCCGGCTTCTGGCGAAGACCAGCTACCCTCCGAGCGGCCGCCCGGCTTCTGGCGAAGGCCGGCTACTTTTCGAAAGGCCGTCCGGCTTCTGGCGAAGACCGGCTACCTGCGGGGGCCTATTTACCCGCGATCGGCATGGGCACTTTGTAGACCGTATCCCTTGCGGTCACGACCATCGTCTTTTTGTCGCGACCGACAAAGGTGACGTTTGCCGGCTGCTTGGGAAAGTCGATGATTGCCAAAGATTGGCCGGCCGGTGAGACCACTTCGACGCCCACGGCGGTGGTGAAATAAACATTGCCGCGAACATCCACGGCGATCCCGTCGCTGCCCTGGTTGCGACCTCCCGGTACCTGTGTGAGTTGACAGAATTTGCGGCCGCCGGAAACTTTGCCCGGTGCGTCGACGTCGTAAACCAACATCGTCGATTGCTGAGTCGGCGCGACGTACAAACGTTTTTCATCGGGTGATAAGGCAATCCCATTGGGTGCCGGGATCGCTTTGGTCAAACGTGTCACTTCACCCTTGGACGTCACGTAATATGCGGCCTGGATGCCCTGGGGCAGCGGTTGAGGCGCGCGGTACAGCGGATCGGTAAAGTAAACGCCGCCCTTGGAATCCAGATCCAAATCGTTGCAGGCGTTGAATCGCTTTCCCTGGTATTTACCGGCGATCAATTTTCGATCCCCACCTGCAACGGCGTAGGAAACAACCTGGCCATCCATCTCGCACGCGTACAGCCGCCCATCGCGTACCATCAACCCGTTGGCGTGTTTGGATTGATCGGTCCACAAAGTCAACTTGCCGTTTTCGTCGACGTGATGGATCGACGTTTTGGGAATATCGGTAAAGAAAAACCCGCCCTGTCCATCGTCCGCGGGGCCTTCGGTGAACGCGAATCCATCGGCGACCTTTTCGACCGGACCCGTCGGTGCAATGCTGCGGGAATGTTCCGTATCCGGAATCATCGCCCGTGCATCCGATGACCGGGCGCCGAAGAGTCCACCATCAAGCATGCCGCCGTTGCCGAAGAGCATCCCGGCGGCACCCGCCAACGCGGCTTTCAGTGTGTATCGCCGGCTGGGGATCGATCGCCGGCTGGTTTCGTCAATCGATGAAGAACTAAACTTTGAAGTGGGAACCATGGCGGGTTTGGCCGAGTAGAGAATGAATTTCGCAAGCAAAAGACCGAAAAACGTCGCTGAATATAGCCCAAGCGAAACGGCCC
>JBCCRW010000294.1:0-7343 GCA_039201055.1 Planctomycetota bacterium
CAAAAACTATCTTCAGGGCAACGCGCCGCCGCAACCGTAACAGTAGCGGGCATCGGGTCGGTGATCGTCGTTTTGACAATTTTCACAAACGCCGGCCGCGTTGGTTTCCAAAACGCCGGACGCATCGGGCGTTCGGTCGCCAGGCCTTGTCTTGGAATATTCGGCACTAACAAACGTCGACGGCACGATAATCAGGCTGTAGCCCAGCAGGATCAGGATGGTTGAAATGACTTTGCCCAAGGCGGTTTGCGGCACGACGTCGCCGTAACCGACGGTCGTCAGCGAAACGGTGGCCCAGTACATCGCCTGTGGGATGGATGTGAACTGGCTCTCGCGGCCCTCTTCGTCGGCGCCGATGGCCTCCACGTGGTACATCAACGTGCCGCTGATCGTGACGGCGACCAGCACCACGCACAAAAAGACAATGATCTTTTCGCGGGCTCGCCACACCGCCGCACCCAATTCGTCCGCTTCGCTCATCATTCGCCACAATTTCAAGACGCGAAAAACACGCAGCAACCTGATCGAACGCAAGATCACAAAGGAACGCGAGTTGCCACCCACAAACAGCGTCAGATAACTGGGCAAAAAACTGAGCAGGTCGATGATGCCCCAAAAGCTGAGTGCGTATCGCAGGGGCCGCCGAACACAGATCAGACGAAGGAAATATTCCAGCGTGAACAACGCCGTCAGCGCCTTTTCGGTGGGTTCCAGCCACGACGCGTCGGCCCATTGCGGGACCGTTTCCAACGACACAATCGCGACGCTGGCCAGGATGGCGACCAACAACAAAATGTCGAACCAGCGACCCGCCGGTGAATCGGCTTCAAAAATGATGTCGTAGATTCTTTGTCGCCACGAGGGCAGCTCGGGTCGCAGACGGTCGCGTTTGGAATGCACGGCGTTTCCAAAGAAACAGGAATATGGCTTGCATCGTAGACGATGGGCTTCCGGATGCCGGAAACCGAGTTTCACCGAATCACCGTATCCACGATCGCCGGGTTCTTGGTAGACAGATCGGGGGTGCGGGCGAATTTTCCCGCGATTGTGCCAGATCCCGTTCCCCGCGTTTGTCAAACCGCCAGCGTGTTAAAAGCTTCCCATCGCCGACCGAATGCGTGCCAACACGCCATGATGATTGGCTTGATGCTTTTTGGTTTGGTGTGGCAACCCGGGTGTTCACCGACGTCGGAAAGTCAGATTTCGGACAGTCAGACGCCGCCCGAATCCATGTCACAGCGGGTGGCCGCGGACACGGCCGTACCCGTGCGGTTTCGGATGCCGATGGATCGCGGTGCGGATCCGGTGGAAGTTTTGCGCAGCGCTTTTGATCGTTATCGCACCGCCAAGAACTATGCCGACCGGGGCCGCTTGGTCGCGACCCAGGATGGTCCCCAGGCCAGCACCATCGTCGGCGAAGTCCCGATGGCCGTTTGGATGACGGGCAGCGAAATTGCCGTTCGCGCGTATGCCACACGCGTGGTGTCCAACGGCAAACGCCTGCGTGCCTGGTTCCGTGACGAATTGACCGACAACTTTGATTCCCAAGTGTTGGTTCGTGACGTAGCCAATCGTCGCCCCACCGATCAAACCCTGGCTTTGGACCCGATCCTGGTCAGCGGCTTGGGCAGCGGCGCGGCCGGACCGCCACCCCAATTGGAATGGCTGTTTGCCGCCAAGCCGATGGAGAAACTGTTGCGTTCGGCACAGCAGGCGCGATTTGGCAAAAGCGAATTCATCGACGGGCACGCCTGCACGGCGATCCAGTTAAAAGCCGATGACGCGGTGTACAGTTTTTGGGTGGATCGCAAGCGGGCGTTGATACGCCGGATTGATTTTCCCGATGTCGTTCCCGAGCCCGATGGCAATCGCCCACCGGCCACGGTGCTGCGCACGCGTTTGCATTTGGATGACGCGACATTCCAACCGGCAACGCGGCCACCGCGACCCAGCGGATTGCCAAAGAACCCGATTTACGTCAAACGTTTTGTGCCGCTGCCACCCCCGCCGCCGCCGGCAACGGTGGGTCGCGAATATCGTGTGCTGCGTGGCCGATCGAGCGACGCGAAGGTGATTTGGTTCGCCAAGACTTCCAACGCCCAAACGCTGCGGTGGTTGATCCAGCTTCGCCAGTCGCTGCAACGGCAACAGGAAATGGATTTGGACATCGTGCTGGTCGCCGAAGATGAAAAACTGGCCGATGCACCGGATACGATCCGACGTTTGGACCCCGATCGGGTCCCCGAAATGCCGCCGGAAAGTTTATGGGTGGTCGAAACCCGTCGCGGCCGAGTGCACTTCCTGCAGCCGCTGGTGGGCCAAATTGTGCCGGACTTTTTGCTGGGGGTCAGCGTCGATGTCGATGCGGGGGTGAATGTCGCCGAGCGCTTGCGGTCGCAACACGACGAACAAATCGCCCAGTACCGTCGGGTGCTTCAAGACGTGGAGGTCGCGTTGGACTGACATGGTCGGAATTGACGACGAAGGACCGAGTCTGTTTGTGGAATCGAAACGATTTCGCGACCGCGGCGAAGCGACCCCATCCAAGCCCAGGGCATCCCGATCCAAGCCCAGGGCATCCCAGCTGAGCAATTCCAGGCGGGCGCTGCATCGCGCGCTGCGTCGCTGGGCGCTGGCGGCGATCGGACTGGCCGTGCTGCTTGCGGTCATCGTCAAAACACCATCGTGGTTGGCCCAGCATTGGGCTCGAGGGTTCGACCAATTATCGGCGACCGAACAAACGTCCCGCCTGTTGCACCTGCACTCGCTGGGCGATGTCGCCACCGGTTACGTTGTCGAGCGCTTGGCGTCGCCACATCCCGAAGTCGCCGATCTCGCGGCGCAATTGCTAGCCAACGATCTGGAGCGTTGGAAGGCACTGCCGGTCGATGCGGCGGCCAACCGCCATGCCCGTCTGATTCGCCGCATTGCCGCGATTGCCGGACCCATGCAGCCACGACAGAACGCCCGCATCCTGCCGCTGCTGCGGACGTGCCGCGACGACATCGGCACCCGCTTGCCCGAGAGCTATCACGGTTGGTGCCGTCACGTCGACACCTTGATCGCCAACATGAACGCGGTTCCGGCAACCGAAAGCCCATCCGTTGCAACCGCCGGTGAGGTTGTCGCCGGGACGGGCGGGGTTGTCGCCGAGAATCGTCCGACGCTGCGAATCAAGTCGGCAACAAGAATCGTGGACGTTTCCGATGAATCGACGACGCGTGCATCCGCCCAGCCGATGCGTCCACCGGCCGGCACTCCGGCGATCCTGGCGGTCCTGGATTCGCGAACCGGCGGCTCGGTATCGCGAAGGACAACGGTGGTCGGGCGGCCACCAACCCGCATTTCGCCCAAACCGTCCGCCGCACCCTTCTCCGAGCCGGAGAACAAAGCAGCTCGACTCTCCGAGTCGACGAACAAAGCAGCTCGACTCTCCGAGTCGATGAACTCAGTAGCTCGACTCTCCGAGTCGGGGAACAAAGTAGCTCGACTCTCCGAGTCGATGACAAACGGCTCGGAGAGCCGTGCTACTTTGAAAGATGACTCGGAGAGCCGTGCTACTTTGAACAGGATTCCAAAAACCGAGCGGGAACCGCTGTCGCTGCGGCCCGTCGATCCGCCGATGCACGCCGAGCTTTTGCCGAGATGGGATTCAGCACAATCCGTTTCCGCGGGCAACGTTTCACCGGCAACTGTTTCCCCGGCAAACGTTTTGCAGGCGATGCCGGAACGCTCGCTGCATCACCTGCTTCGCGATGCAAGGGTATCGTTTCGCGAGGCGGCGGAATTGGAATTGATGCGGCGTGGTTACCAAGCGATTCATCTTCAGATCGCAAAGATCTCGGTTTCACCGGATCGTCGTGATCGTTTGGACTTGGTGGAACAACTGCCCAAGCTGGACCGAATGGATCCGCGACCGTGGCTGACGATGATGCTCAGCGACGACGATCGGGACGTGCGACTCAAGGTGCTCGCCATGATCGCGACGATGAATGATCCCGAAGGCTTCGCGGTGATGCGTTTGCGAATGACCCGTGAAGACGATCCGGTGGTGCTGGCCCGAATCCGTCGTTATCTGAATATGCGTTAAAGATTCCACCTATCGATGCCGAAGCGGGATCTCCTAGACTCCGCCGCATCGCGAGGTTGCTCGAAAGGATTCGGGCACAAACACCCCGGCGATTCCAAACTCGGCAACGGGACCCACGCATGGATGCGCTTCAAAGTCGGTCAGGCCCCCGGGCTGTCTTCGATCGGAAACCACGCGGCAATTGCCTCCGGTGTGTCGCGTGGTTCGGCACCGTTTGCAAATCGATCGGTTCGATTTGTCGCGCTTTGCCGCTGGGATTGCTGGGAACTCTACTACTGGCGGCTTTGGCGGCGGAAAACTCGGCTGACGCCGCGTCGTTCCGCACGCGTAATTTTCTGATCGATGCCGAAACCCCACAACTGGCACGATCGGTTGGCCAGGCCGCCGAGCGGTTTCGACGTGACCTGGCCAAGTATTGGCTCGACCGTGAACTGCCACCGTGGCCCTACCCCTGTCCGATTCGCGTGATCGCCGGACCGACGCTCGCCGCCCAGGGTGTCACGCAGTACAACCAAAATCCCGTTCGCGATTTTCAAATGGAAGTCGTCGGCACGCCGCAACGAATCCTTGATAGCGTGCTGCCGCATGAAGTGACGCACACGATTTTGGCAACGCACTTTGGCCGTCCGCTGCCGCGTTGGGCCGACGAAGGGATTTGCACCACCGTTGAACACCCCAGCGAGCGGGCCAAGCACGAAGCAAAACTCCGTGAGTTTCTGGCCTCACGCCGTGGCATTGCGATGAACAAATTGTTCCAGATGAAAGAATATCCCAGTGATATCTTGCCGATGTACGCGCAGGGTCATTCGGTGTGCCAGTTTTTGATTTTGCAAAAGGGCCCGCAAACCTTCATCCGTTTCCTGACCGATTTCATGCAGCGACCCTCGTGGACGCACAATATCCGCAAACACTACGGTTATGAATCACTGACCCAACTGCAACAACGCTGGGTGGCATGGGTGGCCGCGGGCAGCGGTCCGGTCGAACGTTTTGCGGCAAATCCACCTGTTGCACCGGAGGTCGTTGCGTCGACCGCAACGCCTCGCACACCGGTGTCCCTGGCATCACTGGAGGTTCCCCCGCGTCGCCAAAATCTCGGGATCGCGAATGCGGTCGCTTGGGATCCGGACAAGCCACGTCCCTTGATCTCCGGATCAGCGGACCCCTGGCAAGGAGACAGTTGGTATGCGCGGAACCGATCCACGGTGAACGCGCAGGAATCGGCGGCCATTTCGATCGCCAGTATGGCACCACCGTCGGTACGTCGGACAAAGGATTACCCCGCCAGCGGATACCAAACCGCATCACCGCAAGCCGAAGGCGGACGGTAGTGGGCCGAGCCCCTAAGAAGTGAGCCGTGACTGGCTCCTCAAGCGCGCAGTCGCTCACTCTCGTATCGACTGCGCAAAAAAGAAGGGTCATGGTGAAGCCCTCCCTGCCTCACCATGACCCATCAAAAGCTGGAACGATGGCACCGATCGTTCCACCCTCCCAATCCATGGTATGAATGGGATCGGCAAAGCCGTCTCGGTGCCTAAAGTCGAATCAAGAACACACGTTGTTTTTTTGCCTAGTGGCAGGTGTCACAGGGATCGGCGGTCGCACAGGTGGGCGCCGGAGCGGCCAGCACGGGGCCGCAGCTTTGGCAACTTTTCTGCTTCGGTGCCGGCGGACAACCCTCGTACAACTTGCAGTTCTGACGCTCGTAGCCATTCCAAACATCACGCTGGACCGGATCGCTGTACCAATTCTGGTAGAACGAGACAGGCGGCAGTTGAGCCGGAATGTGTGGCTGCAGTACCGGGGGCCCGGGAAGACAGCCGCATTCTTTTTCGCGTTTTGCCAATCCCAAGCAGCCTTTGCAAGGTTTCGGCGGCAGCACTTCGCAAGCACAATCGTTGCGGACAAAGGGATTGTGCTGCGGCGCGTCACAGCTTGCCGGAGCGTCACAGGCGTCATGCTTGCCGACGATCTTGTTGAGCAGTCGATGCCCGCTGGGTTGGGCGTCGGCAGCCTCAAAGACGTCGTCAAAATTGATCGCCGGTGCCATCTCAATGGCCGGTTTCATGTTCACGGCCGGATTCCCGTCCACGGCCGATGCCCGGCCGTGGATTAAGCCCGATTCACTCAGGGGCGCACGCCGCATTCGCGGGGCCGGCACCACATCAACGGGCATTTTGAAGGCCGCACCGGAATTAAGCATTCCCGAGGCCGCATCCAGGGCACGATGCCCGGGCAATTGGGGCAGCGATTCGACGGCAATCGCCTGTCGGGCCGGCCGAGCAAAATCGACTTCGCCGACAAGAGCGTCCAGGTCGTCCGCGCTAGCGGGAGACACAAGCGCGCAGCACACCAGGGCCGCCGGCACGATTGCAAAAAAGATGGATTGGGTCGCCAAGTGGTCGGCGTGAAACTTTTGGATTCGCACGATAGAACATCCATGAAGGAGGGGAGGTCGGACTCATTCACGAAGTGAAATCCGCCGCGCCGCGCGAAGAACAAAGAATGGGGCCATTCCTTGCCCTTCGGTGACGCCGAAGCTTTCACCGCTACAAGAGCTTTGCCGCGCTCAACCCCAATCGCAAATGATTTCACCGAAAACTTTCGCCCGTTCCCAGTCTGAGCCCATCGCGATGTGCATAGACAAAATCGATTCGCTAATCGGCAGACTTTGACTGATTGTCAACAAGACCCGGTGCAGCGATTCGGATGATACGTTTTATGAATTTGTATCTGGGGTTGCTGAGCGCGTAGATCGATCGCGGATCGCGAGTCTGCATTGCCAATGTCGCCGGTCCACCGCTCGGATCGAAATAGTATTCAAATGGAGTGCCATCCCACTGCACCCGCTCACCTGCTTGCAAGCCCATCGGACCCAGCGCTTCCAATGATTTTGGAAAGACACCCTCGCGGTCACGATATTCCGCAATTGCTAAAGCCGCTTTGGAAAATCCAACGGCTGTGTGAAACCGACGCGTTCGTGACCGGTACTCTTCGACCGCAAAAGCTTCGGGTTCCGTCCGGGATGAATGCGCCGATGGGAGGGCGATCAAAGAGGGATCGCCCCAGCGGTCAAGCGATTGTTGCCGCAACGATTTGGAATCGCGACGATCACTTGGGTCCGGCGATTGGCTAGATGCTGCCAAAGCAGTTGCAGCGTCGTCCCGCAGTGCTTGCTTCATTCGACGCAGCGTTGCCAGCTTGACTTGCGGGGAAGGCAACCACGGATTCGTGATCAAATCGAAACCTCCGG
>JBCCRW010000295.1:0-7331 GCA_039201055.1 Planctomycetota bacterium
CCGGCGGATCGGTTTGCATGTGGCACACACCCATGTAATGAGCCGCCTCGGCAGCCTTGGGGTGCTTGGCATGTTGCTTGAGGAACTTTTGCCATTCTTCAATCGCCAAATCCGGCGCGCCGCCGTTTTGCAGGTTCGCCGCATCGGCGTAGATTTCCAGCGCCGCCTGGTCCCGCTTTGCCTGATCCGGCTTGGATGGCGAAGCTTCCAGCTGGCCCCAGCTTGAATCGGCCGCGACACCCCCGATCAAGGTCGCCACCAAAACGAGCCGCAAGAACGGACGAGTGGATCGTGCCGCGATTGGGCGCCGGCCGGTAAAGAAATGCGTTTTCGACATCGCGGCAATCAGGGGGAGAAGAGATCCATCGACGCTCATTCTAGCGATCGCGCCCCGGGATCGATAGTTTTGCCGATGATCGGCCCCCACCGGCGGTGCCCAAAACGCGGCTTGGCGCTAGGATTTCCTGAACTTCCGTCAGGTTCGTGCCGTACCACGGGTCTACCCAAATCACGCCAACTGCTCAGAGTCGCCAACCGTGTCCTCCCTGAATTGCCTGATCACCGGAGGTTCCGGATTTATTGGGTCCCACCTCGCGACTCGTTTGCTCGGTGCCGGGCACCGGGTTCTGATTGTCGATGACTTTTCAACGGGTCGAAAACAGAATCTCGACGGCATCATTGACCACCCCAACTTGGAATGTATCGAGGGAACCGTCGAAGACGAAACGCTCGTCGCCCAATTGGTCGACCGCGCCGACCACGTTTACCACATGGCCGCCGCCGTCGGCGTCGCGTTGATTGCCAAGCAGCCGATCCAGACGATCGAGCGAAATATCTATCCGACGCAGTTGATCCTGGATCGCCTTGGCAAACGCGCCAAGGCGGGCGACGCGGTCCGCTGCTTCATCGCCAGCACCAGCGAGGTGTACGGCAAGAATCCAAAAGAGACATGGTGCGAGGAGGACGATTTGGTTTTTGGCGCGACCACCAAGCCCCGCTGGAGCTACGGCGTCTCCAAGGCGATTGACGAATTTTTGGCGCTCGCCCACTTCAAAGAAATGGGCTTACCCGTCGTCATCGGACGCTTTTTCAATGTCGTCGGGCCACGTCAAACGGGCGCCTACGGCATGGTGCTGCCCCGTTTTGTGCAAGCGGCCAAAGAGGGTCAAGCGTTGGTCGTCCACGACGATGGGAAACAGGTCCGCTGTTTTGCGCACGTTGATGATGTGGTTGCCGCGGTATGCAAACTGGTCGAAACACCCGAGGCCGCCGGCCAAGTCTACAACATCGGCAGCGACCAGCCGATTTCTATTTTGGAGTTGGCCCAAAGAGTCATCGCCAGGGTCAATCCGGATGTCGCGATCGAATTTCAATCGTACTCCGACGCCTACGACGATTCGTTCGAGGACATTCGTCGCCGCGTGCCCGAACTGACACGCATTCGCGAGGCGATCGGCTACGCACCGACGAAGGACCTGGACGCGATCATCGACGACGTCGCCGCCAGTTTGTAGCCGCGAGTGGATCGTCTGTAGCTGCGAGTGGATCGACCTTACGCTCCCGCCGCGATCATGCCGATCCCCACCAACAACGCCATCGCCGCCAGCAGCTTGGCCCGACCGTTTGCCTCGCCAAAATGCCACCAGCCGATGCCCAGGCTGACCATCACGGCGACGCGTCGAATCGGCGAAACCAACGCGACCATCGCGGCGGGATCTTCCAATGCCGTGAAGTACGCGTAGTCGGCGATCAGCAACAAAATGGCGATTAGGGGAATGGACCGCCGCCACGCAAAGGGCCTTTTGACGCGGTCATAACGCCACCAATACCACCAACCCGGTAGCATCATCGGGACCAAGTCGATCGAAAACCAGCACTGCAATTCGGCCGCCCGCAGACCGACGCGCTGCAACAAAATTTTGTCGTACAGCCCGCTTAGCGCGCCCACCAAGGTCGCCGCGATCATCCAGCCCACCGCTCGGCTGCGTCGAAATTCGATGCCTTCCCATTTGCCGATCGTCGAAAAGCGAAAGAAGGCCGCCAAAACAACCAACACACCCAGCCATTGCAGCGGAGCGGGCCGTTCACCCAGAAATGTCGTCGCCAACGCGATGGTCCAAATCGGCCCTGTCGCTCGCAGCGGTGCGGCGATCGAAAGCGGCAGTTCACGCAGCGCAAAATACGCTAACGTCCAAGATGCCGCCACAATCGCGGACTTGCATGCGATCGCGAAATGGGTTGACCACGATAACGGGGCAATGTCGACGAAGGTCCCGGATAAAACCGGTATCGTGCGGCCGGCAAACAATCCGATGCACCAGAGTATCGCGGCACACACGACCGCCGCCAACAGCACCGGCGGTACCGCGTTGTCGCGGACCGAGTGCTTCTTCGCGGCGTCATAAAGACCAAGCAAGATCGCTGAGCACAGCGACAAGACGATCCAGGTCGGTATCAAAACGGATGCTTGGCCCGTCGAACCCGCGACGACAAAAAAATCACTTCAACAAAATCGCATCCCGCATCAATTCCGTCGCCGCGTCAAAGTCCTTTGACTTCAGGTGATGTTCTAACAATTTTGTTCGAATCAATTGCCGAACGGTCGGATTCTCCGATTCCTTCATGCACCCTTGAAGCAGTTTTACCGCCCGTTCTCGCGGCAGAAATTCCATTGCCGAATCGACGCTTGTCGACGCAACAAAAACCGGATCGCTAAGAAGTTCCAAGCGAACGCGCCGCGACTGGAGCATCTGCCGCTCCAGTTCGATCGTTCCTGCCTTGAGTTCCATTTGGCTGGCCTTCAGTTCCATCGGACGGGCCTTCAGTTCCATCTCGCGTCCCTTGATTTCCAACTCCATCGCGTCCAGCTCGAGTCTTTCGGCCCGTTCGCGAAGCTCAGATCCGTCACGCTCTCTTTCCTCAAGCTCCGTTTCCTCACGCTCCATCGCAAACCATTTTTCTTTTATATCCATCTCGCGTTGGAGATTCGCCCGTTCCAATTCCTCAAGTCGGCGAGTCGCGTTGAATTCTTCGCGTTGACGCTTGGCCTCGGCCTTCACTTTCTCTCGTGCGGCGATTTGCTGGACTTGGGCAAGCTCCATTTCGGTACGGCGAAGTTCATTGTTCAGGTCCATCAGCAACGCTTCACGCTGGCGAATCAACTGGTTCAGTTGGTCGATTCGCTGCTCCATTTTCTCCAGGGACTTCGTGGTTTTTTCTGCGGCGTCCTGTTTGTCGCCTGCGGAATCGGCCGCGGCTTCCGCGGCGATCCCTGACCAAAGAATGGAACACAGCAGCAGGAGCCCAGACCCGCGTACACATCTTGGCCGCATCACGACTTTGCCAAACGTCCAACTTGTGGGATTCAGGCGACCAAGCAAAAGCGGCGGGATGTACATTTCCGTCTCCGTATCGCGGGTGTAATGGGAAGCAGCGTTCGCCCCATAATATCGCGAAGGTGTCAATGAGTCCTTAGCGGAAAAACCCTCACGATCGCTGCGTTCGGACGTCCGCGGTCCAAATCCGAACGCCATGCCGATTCCACTTGGACGAAACGAATCGGTCACCCGAACGACTGTCTTCGTTCGCGGCAAAATAAATCTTGGCGGCGGGCCACCACTTCACGGGCTAGGTGGTAACTTTTTGCATGCTTGTTTCTGGCTTTTCGACGACTGAATTCTTTCGGTCTCTGGGTACCTCTCGCGTCCGCTCGACCGTTGCGGGACGAAGCGAGACGCCGGATGCTGCGCCGCGACCCGCGATTGCTGGAACCGCATCCGAACCGTCGACGGCTGTCCAGGACGTGCTTGATCTTTCCGTCGAGGCCGTGGCGGCGAATCAAGCGGCGCTGTCGGATCCGGACACGGAATCCGATACCGGGACGCCGAAAACCGCTGGCACCAAGGCCGCCAGCGGGGAAGACCTGTCGCCCGAGGAAATCGAGCAGGTCGAATGGTTGTCCGCGCGTGACCGTGAGGTGCGGACGCACGAACAGGCTCACCTGGCCGCCGCCGGTCCCTACGCACGCGGCGGTCCCACATACACGTTTCAAACGGGGCCCGACGGTCGGCAATACGCAATTGGTGGTGAAGTCGAAATTGATACCTCACCGGTCAAGGGTGACCCCGAGGCGACCGCCGCCAAGGCACGCGTCGTCCGCGCCGCCGCGCTGGCCCCTGCCGAGCCATCCGGTCAGGATCGCAAGGTCGCCGCCCAGGCAACGCAGATGGAGCAGCAAGCTTTAGCGGAAGTCCGCGAGCGTGAATCCGAACCCGAAGCCGCCAGCGAAACCGGGCAATTTTTGGACCTCTTCGCCTAGCAAAGCAGCCCTGCCTCTCCGAAACGAAGAAAACTAAGTAGCTCGCCTCTCCGAGGCGAAACTCGACTCGCTTGAGTGCCGAAGGCACGGCAGGTTGTAGCCCCGGACGCGAGTCCGGGGAACGCTTGAGCGTCAACAGCCCACCGGTGTCATAGTCGAGTGATGCTTAAATCATCCACCCAGGCATTCTTTTTGACGGCCAGGCGAATGCGGCGTTTGGTTGGATGACCGATACCCTTCGACGTAAAACTGCCGACTTCTTTGCCATCGATTTTGGCCGATAGCGTCTCACCGCGAATCGTGATTTCCAAATTGTGCCAAGTGTCCAAGCTTGTTTTCCGCTTGACGATCTTCCGTTTCGCTTTCACCAAATTCTTGTCCTCCTCGGTCGCCTTATCAGCTTTTCGGCGCTCACGAAGTTCCAAGTTCATCTGGCCCGTTTTTAAGTCTTGCAGTGTGAATTGATTCGGATTGACGCGCGTCACCAAGATGTGGCCGGCATGAACGCTCTTTTCCTTCATGTCGGCGATGTTGACGCCCAATTCATCACCTTTGCCAATTTTAAAACGCAGCTTGATCACGGCGTCTTTGAATTCAGCGTCGTGGACGACGGACACGCCATGGTCGGCGACCTTGTGCCGATAGATGTAAAGCGCACCCTCGCGTAAGTCCGCCTGCTTGTTGCCCTCGGCGCGGCCGCGACTGTTGGTCGACCAGCCGTTGCCAACCGACTCCTTGGATTCGTCAGCCTCCTGGCGATTAAAGTCGTCCTGGAAAATCACCTCCGACGCAAACGCTGGCGTAGTGAACAAATACAGCGGTGTCAGAAGGCCCAAGGTGGCCACGAAGTGACGAGAAAAGCTAGAAGAATAAGCAAACAACATGATCGGTCCCAAAAAAGTAAGGCACAGCACATCAAACCCTGCAAGGATAACGTCATCCAGGGTGCGTTTGGGCGCACCTGCAAGCAGGGCGATTACCAAAAGCAAGAAAAGAGTCATGAAAGAAGCATCCGTCCACGGAGTCGGCGGCGTTCTGAGCGCCGATATTGCCGTCCCGAATCACCCGGCGGAACTCGCGTTCTATTCGCGGGTCCTGACCAGTGGAGACACGCCGTTGTGGCGCGAGGACCTAATGAACATTCTCGGCATGCCGGTGATTGGGTTGGGCGAGCGTACTGCCGAATACGATTCATTGCCTTTGCAATGGATGCCGCACTTTCAGGTCGCCGACGTCGCCGCCGCCGCCGATCATGCTGTCCAGATGGGCGGCTCGGTGATCATGCGCTCCGGCGAAGACCATTGGGCGGTTCTTGCCGACCCGGCGGGTGCGCACTTTGGAGTGATTCCGGTGGTCGCATCCGAATCCACAGAAGCTCAAGGCAAAAAATCAGGCCGCATCGCGTGGCTGTCATTGAATGCCAAACAGGTCGCGCCGATATGCGACTTTTATGAACGCGTGATCGGTTGGACCGCCATGCCGCTTGAGCACGAGAACAATCAGGAACGTGCCACCGGATTCGAAATGCGGATTGACGACCGACGGAGTGTCGCCGAAATCTCCCAGCAGAAGCCCGGGCAAGACGCCGTCCCGCCGGTGTGGCTGATTCACTTGCCCGTCGACGATCTTCAGGAAAGCCTTCAACGGGTTCGCGACCACGGCGGCCAGGTCGTTGCGGAGTCCAGCGACACGGGAAGTGTGATTGTTTGTGACCCGATCGAGGTCTTTTTCGCGTTATGTGCCGAGCCTTGAGCGACAAACGTGCGGAATAGGAGAGAACCTTTTTTCGGGGCGGCGATGCCGAAGACGGCATTGGGGTTTAGAGGATTCGTTTGGGAGGCACGACAACATTGCTGACCAACAAACCACCGACCAAACTCACCGCAATCATGAACATTGTGAATCCATACTGGACGCCATCGACAACTTGTCGTTCCAGGAGTGCCGTCAGGGATCGATACCCGAGAGAACCGGGCACCAAAATGAGCATACCGGGGGTCAGTGGTACTAGGGCCGGTAGGTCACGAAGTCTTGCATAAAGATTGCTGGCACATCCAACCGTCAGCGCACCGGAAAATGCAGCGATCTCGATGCCCAAGACAGGTTCAGCCAACCAATTGATTCCAACGCCGGTAACCGCAACCAAACTAATGATAGGCCACTGTTGCACACGCGCCCGAAAGATGATTGCGAATGAAATGGGTGCAATCGCGAGCGCGATCCAACGCCAAGCTTCTCCCAAAGGCATCGCCGCAACGAATGCCGGTCGCAGGCCGTCCATTAATCGCCAAACCATAGCGACACCCACAAAAAGCGTCGATAAAGACACGAGTGACCCCGCCAATCTTGCCACGCCCGCCGATAAATGGCCGACCGCCAGCTCCGTCATCGCCACGGTAAAGCGTAGGCCTGGTATCAAGACGATAAGGCCGGCAAGTGTTACCAATCGATCATCCAATGATGTCAGGAACCGGGCAATCAGTAGCGAGGCCAACGCGGCTGCCATGCCAGCGATCGGTTCCAACAACCCCGTCTCGGCTTTCCACCGCGGTTGGGTCAATTCGATGATCGCTACCAATCCACCCACCACGAACGCGGCGACAAGTTCCGATAGCGTGCAGCGAAAAAGGATCGCGACGCAGGCGCTGGCGACCGCGCAAGCGACGACAAGCACCGAATTGGAGTAAAGCGGCGGAGCTGCCTCGATTTCCTCCAGCCGCCCGATCGCTTCGGGTACACCAATGGCCTTGGATTGGACACCGGAAAGCAAACGGTCAAATTGAATCAGTTTGTCGACGTCCACGCCGCCGGCGTCAACACGACGAACCACGGTCACGGCGTTACGTTCGCCTTCGACATCGGTCAGCGAGATAGCCAGACCGGTGGGCGTATAAAGAAAGTCGCCGCGCGTTCCCAGCGATGTGGCCACATCGGTCAACACGCGCTCAAGTCGGTGCGACGGAGTGCCGTAGCGATGCAATTTGATCGCCGCCTCAATCAAGAATTGATGCCG
>JBCCRW010000296.1:0-7285 GCA_039201055.1 Planctomycetota bacterium
CGATGGGCTGCCATCGGACCCCGACGAACTTCGCAAAATGTTGGCCGCCGCCGAATCGGAGCTGCGCGGCTTGCAGGGTGAATCGCCGCTGATCCACCCCTGTGTGGACGCGTCGGCGATCGCTCAAACGGTCGCCGATTGGACCGGCATCCCGGTCGGCCGGATGGTCAGCAACGAAATCGAAACGGTGCTGAATCTGAAGACCTTGATGGAGGAGAGCATCATCGGACAATCCCATGCACTGGAGCGAATCGCACAAAGCATTCGTACCAGTCGGGCGGAACTTCGCGATCCGAGAACGCCGATTGGCGTTTTTTTATTGGCGGGCACCAGCGGCGTCGGCAAAACCGAAACGGCGATCACGTTGGCCAATTTGCTCTATGGCGGCGAGCAAAACATGACCACGATCAACATGAGCGAGTTCAAGGAGGAACACAAAGTTGCGCTGTTGATGGGTTCGCCGCCAGGCTACGTCGGCTATGGCGAGGGCGGTGTGTTGACCGAGGCGGTGCGGCGAAAACCGTATTCGGTGCTGCTCTTGGACGAAATGGAAAAGGCACACCCGGGTGTCCAGGATGTTTTTTATCAGGTCTTCGATAAGGGCAACATGAAGGATGGTGAAGGCCGCGATATCGACTTCAAAAACACGGTCATCATCATGACCACCAATGCGGGCACGGACCTGATCAAGTCACTTTGTGCGGACCCCGACACCGCGCCGATGCCTGATGCATTTATCGAAGCGGTGTTCCCGGAATTACTCAAGACCTTCAAGCCGGCGTTCCTGGGCCGGTTGAGCATCATTCCGTATTATCCGTTGTCGCCCGATGTGATGCGGATGATCATTCAATTGAAGTTGAACAAGGTTGGCAGCCGTATTCGCGATGCCTACGCGGCGGATTTTTCGTATGACGACGAAGCGGTCGACACGATTTTGGAACGTTGTTCGGAAGTCGATACGGGGGCTCGCAACGTCGATCACATTTTAAATCGCACGCTGTTGCCGGAGCTGTCCAAGCAGGTGCTGTCGATTTTGGCCAAGGGTTCGGCCATCGGATCGGTCCGCATCTTCAAGGAACCGGAATCCGGTGGATTTGCTTACGACATTGCGGAGTTGCCGTTTCCCGCGGGAAACCGTTGACCGTTCAGCCGTTACAAACGGCGCGACCGGCCCCAGAAGGGGGCACATGAGTCAATTTGTGCGGGTGCGCGGTATTCTTCGCATCCTGCATGATGAGACGGCCGATGGCAGTAGCGGGTGCGAGTCCGCTCAATCGGATGGGTTGAACCGCGCCGCTGAACCTTTCCAAATCGATCGGGCGTCAAAGGAATGGCGTCCGGGAACCCGCTCGCAGGATGCAACGATGTCCAAATCGATCCCACGTTACCTGATTGTGTCTCTGGTCGCCGGATCGCTTGGCTTTGGCACTGTAGCGCCGGATGCACAGGCCCAGGAGGGTGCCGCGGCCGCCGCCGTCGCCGCCACACCAGCCGCCGCCGCGGCGACACCGGCCGCCGTCGCCACCGCCGTGACACCGGCCGCGGCGGGCACCAACACGCTGTGGCGATATTTGGCGATTCCACAAACGGCACAGCGGCTTCGCAAAGGACTGTTCAATCGCCGTGGCAACTTTCCACGCTTGGAACCCAAGCCGCCCATTCTGACCCTGGCCGATCCGGCGAACTTGAAGTCGGACAACCCGGCGATCCAGGCGGCCGCAAAAATCAAGCAGGCCGAGGACATGAAGCAGCAAAAGATCAAGGCGATCAAATATCTCGCTTCAATCGGTTGCGGCTGCTACGACAAGGACGAAGAGATCACCAAGGCGTTGATCGCTGCAACGGACGATTGCACGCCCGATGTGCGATTGGCGGCGATCGAGGCCATTGAGGACAACGTTAACGAAGATTGCTGCAAACGCTGCGGGACCAAGTCTTGCTGCAATGAAAAGATCAGCAAACGGTTAAGCGAGATGGCGTACGAGCGCGACGATGAAGGTTGCTTCATCGAGCCTTCGGAGGAGATTCGCGCTGCGGCCAAACGAGTCCTATGCAAGTGCTGTCCCCGCCGTGGCTACCCGCAAATGGAGATGGAAGTGATTTATGATGGGGTGGTCGGGCCCGGCAATGGAATGATTCCAACGCCGGAACCGGGCAGCGGAGGCAATACGGCGCCGCCGGTGGATCCCGGCATGACCGGCGAAGGCGGCGGCAATGCGGACGATGGCATGACCGGCGAGGGTGGCGGTGGCGCCGCCGGCGGCGGGGAGGAGAATGATCTGTGGGACGAATCGGATTTTGGTGGTGACGGCGACAAGCCCGCCAATGACGATGACATCGACGTGGACGTGCGGTATCCACGGCCCAACACGCTGACGCCACCACGTCGCGTCGCAACAAGCGGTGCTGGACAAGGTAAGCGAATGGTCCCGCGACGATTGCAGGTTGGTTCGGGGCTGCAAAGCGTTCGCACGGAGTTCTTGGATCAGCGACCTCTTCGCAAGGCGACGCTGCCAGCCAAAGGGGTTAGCGTTTCGCTGTCGAGCCAGCCTTTGCCCGAAAACGCCTCGGCCATTCCGGCACCGGTGATCTCGACGCCGCCCGCACGCTCCTCGCAGCCCGTTTTGACGTCACCAGCGACGCTGTCACCACCGGCTGTCCAAGGTCGGCCAGCCGTCCAGACTCAGCCAGCTCCCATGCCGCAATCGGTCTCGATTCCCACAAAGCCGCCGGTCGCACAAGGGTCCATTTCAGCCTTTGCCAAACCCGAGCCCAAGGGGAACCCCGGCAATACTGCCGCTGGGCAGAATCGCGTCCAGCGGTCGGCCGTCAAGCCCCAGGTGACTTATGGCCGAGCCGTCCAGGTTGGCGGTGTTCCGGCTGCGACGCCGCAAACCGGATCCGCGGCGCGCGGCCACGTTCGTGTGACCCATGGTTTGGAATCGGTTGTGGTGACCCCCGCCGGCCACCGTCCCAGTGCGTCGCCAACAACGACGGCGGGCGCGGTTCCCGGCTCAGCGTCCCCCGGCCCAGCGTCCCCCGGCCCAGCGTCCCCCGGCCCAGCTTCGCGTTGGAACGCTACGGCGAATCCCCGCAGCAAGCGAGTGCCGATGGCCAGCCCTCGACAACGCCAAGGCAGCCGATCGAAGACCAGCGGGGTAAAGCCCGTCGGATTGGTGCCCGTGCCCGTCAAGGACGTCACGACGTCCAAGTGAAACAAAGTCGCTCGCCTCTCCGAGGCGAAGACCACCTCAGTCGCTCGCCTCTCCGAGGCGAAACAACACTCACGCGATCCTAAAGCAGACCCCTTCGGCGACGCTCGGACTCGTCCTGGCTGAATACTTCGTCGATCGCCTGGCTCCAACCCGCCTTGTTTCTCGCAGCGTGTGGATCAGCGGCTTGTGGCAACTCGGTACTTGTCGCCGAACGATCCAGCAAAGCGTCGGTCGTTTCGCTCGATTCTCCCTCGCCCCGCCCTTGGCGACGCAAGAAATTCAGGACGTGCAACGCGTCCAGCGGCGAAGTCTGGCCATCATTATTGACGTCGGTATCCCAGGGCGAATCCACAGCCAAGCTTGCACTTTCGCCAAGCGCTTCGCCCCGACGAAGGCGATTCAGCACAACCAACGCGTCCAGCGGCGTGACCTTGCCGTCCCGATTGACGTCGCGGTTATCACCTGTCACGCTCGAAGTGATTCCGGCTCCCGCCGATCGACTCGTTGTCGCTGCAGGAATGGTTCCTGTAAATTCCGGCAACGGCGCGCCCGGTGTGATCCCACTTGGTTCGACGGTCGCCAGTGACAAAGACGGGTCGGCGAACGCCGGCAGGAAGACCTCCAGTTGTTCGGACAGCGGATCAAACGACAGCTCATCCAGCGGAATTAGGATTGCCTGCAAAAACGTGAAGACGTCTTTTTGGCCGCCACCGTCTCCCAGAACTTCGCAACGAACGATTCGGTCGTCGCCCAGCTGAACACAAATGTCGCCGGGATCACCGACTTCGTCGCCACCGTTGAGAACATCGCCGGGATTGTTCGTTTGCACATCGCTACCGAAATCCTGGTCCGACAAGAGCACGTCGTCGCCACCGCGTCCGGCTAAATGGTCGCCACCCAGTCCGCTGGTCAACAAATCCGGCCCGTCGCCACCCAGCAAGCGGTCGTCACCCGCGCCACCGTCGACGACGTTGATCGTTGGCGTATCGATCGCAATCTGGTCGTCGCCATCAAGGCCATCGGCACGAACAAACGCGACGTTCTCGATTTCGATTGGGAATTGCGGATCGGTGGTGCCGATGGGGCCAATGCTGATCCGGTCCGACAGATCACCACCAAGCACTTCCAGGCGATTGTTCGCGCCACCGCCATCGAATTGCACCAGCTGCTGTGTATCCGCGACGCCAAAGGGAACCTCGGATGAAATCGTCAGGACGTCTTCACCATCGGCGGCGCGAATCGAAACATCTTCGGTTCCGATGATGTCGACGATTTCATCCACAAGCGTGTCGCGAGCATCTGGGTCCGCGGCCGGCGGTGCCGTCCCCAAGACGCCGCCGCCGTCGCCGGTGTGGACGTAGCGAAGGTCAAGGGCATCGCCACCAACGTTTGCTGACAAAATCACTTGGTCACCGGCGAAGACATTCGCGGTGTTGTCCTGGACCAGGTTGTCACCGTCGACGTTGATCTGTTCGCGAACGGCGCGCGGGTCGGCGGAATTTCCACCGCCGTCAATCAACAATTCCCGCGAAGCCGCGTCGTCTCGCGAACCCGCCATGCCGGGATCGTCGTTAATTCCCACTAGGGAACCTTCGGCCGACCGTGCGTTGGATTCAATCGTGAATGTGTCGTTTCCGTCGTCGCCGCGAAGATCGACAACGGTCTCGGCAAACACCTCGGTGATTTCAAACGTGTCGTCTTCGGAACCCGAATCGATCGTTAGCAGCGAACGGTTCTCACTGGTATCCGTCGGAACTCCCGCAGCAAGCAGGATGGAATCCTCGTCGCTGCCGGTTTCAATTTGTGTCGCCGAACCGGTTCCACGGCCCGTCATCGTGATCGAGTCCATGCCGGCGTTGGTCTGGACCCCCAGGAACGAATTCGCGCTGGTGTCGCTAATGGTGACCGAGTTCGAACCGCTGCCGGTACGAAGATACAGCGACTCAAGCTGTTCGTAATCCAGCGTCATCGGTGCGGATGCCAAAGTGGCCGCATCCAATTCAAAGGCACGATTGTCGGGGTTCATCGCATCGCTAATGAACAGCGTGTCGGATGCGTCGACGGTATCGGCAAACAGCGATTCGTTGCCCGGCGCGTGTCGGCTGCCGCCGGAAACGGGCAACGGCGACGTCGGACCCTCGCCACCAAAGATGCAAATGTCACCTTGCACATCAAGCAGCCCCGTATTCGGATTGCCCAGGTTGGCCAGCGTATTGCCGAGGTCAAAGGTGTCCTGACCGGCGGCACCGGTCGATTCACCGGGACGGTCATCACCAAACAACTCGGTTGCCGCGGCAGCCAAAATGGAGACGACGGCGAATTGGTCGTCGCCACCGCCACCGGCAAGATTCAGTGCAGCCGCTTGCCCGCTTGAAATCACTTCGAACGTGTCATCACCGGCCTGCCCATCGACCTGGATGCCACTGTTGGCCCCGCCCCCGGAAAGTGTCAACGCGTCGTTGCCGGAACCCAATTCCGCAAACAGGACGCTTGATGCTCCGGTGCTACTGATGGTCAACGTATCATTGCCCGCCGCCGTCGTCAGCTCGGTGCGAGCGTTGGCCGGAGTGTCGACGATCGACCAATCGTCATCACCCGATCCGGACCGCAGGTCTAACGATTCGACGCCAAGCAGGGTGATCACGCCGGTTGCGGGAACGCTCGTGCGGGCCAGCTGCGTCGCCGTCAATTCGTAATCGTGGTCGACCGAATTGCCGGCATCGGAATAAACGACACGGTCGCCGATGTTGATCGCATCACCGGTGACGGTGTCCTTGGCGTTCAACAATCGGTCGTTGGGAGTCGCAGAGCTACTTCCGCCATCGACAGTCACCACACCCTGAATCAGATCGACTTCGCCCACGCCCGCCGGCAGTTCACCAAAGGTTTCGATCGAGGTCAGCACAAAGGTGTCGTCGCCGGTTTGCCCGCGAGCAAAGATCGGGTTGGTGGCTGCCGTGGAGATGATGCTGAAACGATCCTCGCCCGCGCCCGCCTCGATCTGAATCGGGCCGATCGTTCCGTCGTAATTCAGTTCGTCCGTATTGATACGAATCTGAGTCGATTCGACGGCGATCAGGTCATCACCGTCGGTCCCAATCAGCGGGCAGAGGTCGCCGCCCACGTTGTCGGCGAACGTGTTGTTCAACAACGTTCCCTGAGGGCGAATGAATGCGATCGCACAAAGATCGTTCCGCTCGAAAGCCGAATTCAGGATCGTCAAATCGCCCTGATCGTTCAATGCTCCACCACCCAGCGTGCCGTTGTTGTCGTTGACCGTAACCCCGTCCAGCACCGCGATCCCGGCGGCGTTGAATACGCCACCGCCGCCGTCTTGGGTGGCGGTTCCTTCGGCAGCGTTGTCAAGAATTTGTGTTGTCGAAACGTTCAGGGTGCCGCCATTATTCGAAAGACCACCACCCGATGTGCCCGCGCGATTGAGTTCAACCCTTCCACCCATCACGTCGGTGACCGAAGATCCCCCCTGGGCCGCGATCCCTCCGCCGAACGCCGCAGCCATATTTTCCAAAACGTCCGTGCCGGAAATGGTGACCGTTCCGTTGACATTGAAGACACCGCCACCGCTGCCGTCGTTGGTGTTGGCTAGGTTCATCGAGACGGTCGCGTTGTCGATGTCCAGCGTGCCCATGTTATTGAACACACCACCGCCACCCTGGTTGCCCGATCCGTTGGCCATCGCCAACGCTTCGTTTGCGCTGATCGTCACCGAATCGACCGTCGTTTGGCCAAATCCATTCCACACGCCACCGCCCTCTTCATCGGCGATGTTCGACTGGATCGTGCCGCCGGTGATCGTCGTCACCGCCGCGCCGCCAAAGGCGTACACGCCGCCGCCGTTCATGCCGGCGGTGTTGTCAATCACATCCACCGAATCCAAATCCGTGATGCCCGCCAAACTGGCGATACCACCGCCGTCGCGATCGGCAACGTTGTCGGAAATCTCACCGCCGTTGACGATCAGTTCGCCGCCGTCGTTGAGTGCCCCGCCGCCACGGCCTTCGTTGGTGCCGGCGACGTTCTGCGACAATGTCGAATCAATCAGTTCGGCC
>JBCCRW010000297.1:0-7275 GCA_039201055.1 Planctomycetota bacterium
ACCCGGACCCGGACCCGCTTGGAAGGCACGTTCGCGCGAACCCGCCCTACCCGAAAACCAAGCTACGACGGAGTCCTGGCAGCGCGTCCGAGTCGTTCGAGCGCGCGACGCAACGCGTCGAGAACATCCTTCGCCCCTTTGAAATGGTCTGGGGCGTTCGCCTTCGGCGTCCGGAAATCATCGTCGGGGATCTGAATTTTGAAAATCTTGGTGTTGCACCGGAGGTCGCGAACGTCCACCGAAACCGCTGGGACGTCGCGCTCCATAGCGCGGCGAGCTTGAGTTTCGCCCCCGCGGTCGATCATCCCGACGGCGAGCCCATTCGAACCAACATCGAGGGCACCGGGAACTGGATGAAGTGGATCGATGGGCTTGGCATTTCCAACGTGCATCATGTTTCTACCGCCTATGTGTGTGGTCTCCGAGAGGACGTCGTGTTGGAGGCCGACGGAGACGTGGGGCAAGCGTTCGCCAACGATTACGAATGGAGCAAGACGCGAGCCGAACAACTGGTTTGGGAACAAGCCCCGCAAGCACCGACCATCTATCGCCCGTCCATCGTGGTCGACCCGAGCGGCTGTTCGCCGGTTTCGGGTGACCGCACGATCTACGGCGCGTACGCGATGTTTCAAACCCTGGTCACCCGCTTCGGTTTCCCCGAACCGGGCCAGTGGATGCGGACACTGGGCTTCCGGGGCGACGAACGAAAAAATTTAGTGGATGTCCGGTTTGTTGCCGCGGCGATCCTGGCCGGTATTGCCCATCCCGAATGGCAGGGTCGAACCTTTCATCTGACGTCGCCCACGGGGACCGCCGTTGCGGACTTGGAATCGGCGTACGCGACCGCGACCAAGCGATGGATCGCCGGCCGGATGCACAAACCCAAAACGGCACCGACGTCCGACCTGGCGATTCCGTCGCAGTCGGCGATCGATGAAGTTGCCGAACCGTTTGTCAAAATCTTTAAGCCGTATTTTCGTCCCGACCCGATCTTTGACCGACGGCATGTGGACAAGCTGGTCGAGCATGCGGGAATCGATCCGCCGCGCGATCTTGGCGTCACCGATCTGGTGGAAATGCTCCAGCCAAAGCGGCGTTCCCGAGCGTTTTCAAAATCGAATGAAACCGCCGCCGATCCGCTTGCCCAGGATCCGCTTGCCCAGGATCCGCTTGCCCAGGGACATCCGGATTCCGATGCAGACGATCAGCCGGATGATCTGGTGATTTGCGGCTACGCGGTGCGGCTTCCCGGTGGCACCGATTCGGTCGACGAATTCAAACGCGTTTTGCTGGATGGCGAGTGCCTGATCGCGCCCATGCCGGCCGACCGTTTGGATCGCGATTTGTATTTTGATTCGCGTCGCGGAAGCATTGGAAAGACGTACACCGCGCTGGGTGGCTGCGTCGATCCGAAACCATTGAACGCGGAATTGGATCGCCAAATTCAAGCCGAGGGAACTTACGATTTAACACATCGGCAATTCGCCGCCGTCGCGGTCGCAGCGGCAGCCGCGTCTGGGCTGCCCCAGCCGGCGGATTCCTTGATCGCCGATCGCATCGGTATTTTCGTCGGCCATAGTGGCGGTACCGAACTGGGCGGCCCCCTGGCAATGGCGGTGCTGGCCGAAGAGGCCGCCGATGTGTTGGACGGTGTACCCGGCTTGCAAACCATGCCGGCCAACGAGCGGGCGTCGCTCAAACGAGCGTTGGTATCGGAGATTCGTGCCGTCCGGCCGCGACCGGAAGGCGACGGCGGTCCCAGCTTCGAGGCTTATCAGTGCGCCGCGTTGGCGGCCAAGTGTCTTGGGATTCGCGGTCGCCGCGAAGTGGTCGATGCGGCGTGTTCGTCGTCGTTGGTCGCCCTGGCCGATGCCAAGTTGGCGATTGGGCAAGGGGCCATCGATGCGGCGATCGTCGGCGGCGCAACGTTCAACAACGTGGATAACCTTGCGCTGTTTTCACAGTCCCAAGCTTGCAGCGACAATGGGTCGCGACCGTTCGACAAGCGGGCCAGCGGGTTGATCAGTAGCGAGGGCTATGTCGCGGTCGTGGTCGCGCGGCGGGAATTCGCACGAACCCACCAGTTGCCGATCTTGGCAAAGGTCCAGGGCGTCGGTGTCGCGTCAGACGGTAAAGGCAAGGGGCTGTGGGCCCCCAAATCCGACGGTCAACAACTCGCCATTCGTCGTGCCAGCGGCGACGTCGATCCGCTGGATGTCGACTATTTGGAATGCCACGCGACCAGCACCCAGGTGGGCGACGCCACGGAACTGGAAAGCCTGAACGACCTTGCCAACACCGGTTGCCAATCGTCGGGAGACACGAAACCTGTCGGAAACGCGAGACCCATTGGAAGCGCGAAGCCCATCGGATCGATCAAAGGCAACCTGGGCCATTTGCTCGAAGCGGCCGGTTTGGTCGGACTGATCAAGTGCTTGATTTCGATGCAAGCGGAACAACTTCCGCGTTCACTTGGTTTTGAAGAACCGACCGAGCGATTTGATTGGTCGGCGGGCACATTACGCGTCGTCCAAGCACGTGAACCGTGGCCGCAACGCATCGCCGGTGCAAAGACGGCGGGCATTAGCGCGTTCGGCATCGGCGGCCTGAACGCGCACGTGCGGATCGAAGCGAGATCCGTCGCCCCAAACAACTCCGGTGCAAATTCCAGTCATAAGACAAGTGTGACCGGAGCGACGGTGGATCGAGGCGTCGCGATCCCGCCAGAAATCGCGATTGTTGGACGCGGCATCATCGCGGCGGGCATTCGCAACGTTGATGATTTAGCTGAATGTTTGCGAGGCGAAGAAAGTCATCTCGGTCCGCCACCCCCGCAGCGTTGGATCGGCGATCGTTCTCGGACGCCGATGGGCGGCCGTGGCTTGGGCGGCAATTCGTGCCACGACGACCTTTTTGACGTTCCCCATCGCGAGGGTGGATACGTCGAGGGTTTCCAATTCGATGCCCAGGCTTACCGGATTCCGCCAAAGTTGGTGCAACACGCCAACCCGGTTCAATTGATGTTGATCCAAGCCGTCGACGATGCCCTGCGGGAATTCCACGGGCATCAGGTCGATGCATCGCGCCGGATCGATTCCCAAAACTGGAGCGTGGATCGCAAACGCGTCGGTGTTTTCGTGGGCGCGCAGTTTGGTGGGCAATTCAGCAACGATCTCCAAGTCGGTTTGCGATGTCCCGAATGGGCCGCTCGTTTGCGAAAACACTTACTTGGGCGAGGATACAAAACAGGCCTGGTTGATTCCTGGGTTGCCGAATTCGAGGACCGTTTGCTGGCGACCTATTCGGCGATTCAAGACGAGACGGGCGGGTTTACGGCCAGCACTTTCGCGTCATCGATTGCGCGAACATTTGATCTGCTGGGCGGCGCCGCGGCGATGGACGCGGACTTGGCGTCCTCGGGTTTGGCGATCTCGTGTGCCGTCCAACGATTGCGAGCCGGGGAGATTGACATGGCAATCGTGGGGGGTGCACACCGCTCCAACGATGCGGTCTGTTTGAACCAGTTGTATCGCCGGGGTCACCTTAAATTCCCAGAAAGTTTTGGTCCCAACGCAACTTCCCCGCATCGTGTCTTCCCCGGAGAAGGGGTCGCAACCATCCTGCTACAGCGTGCCGTGGATGCCAAAACACAGGGCCGGCAGATTTTCGGGTTGCTCGACGGACTAAAAGAATCCTTTGATCCGTCGGGCGCCGGCGCCATCGACGACAATGAACTTTCGTTGGCTTCACGGATCGGTCACCTGGGCGGTGCCCACAGTCTTGCCACCAGCGTCGCCGCAACACTTGAATCAACATTTGCATCACTAACAAAACATCGCACGCGGGTGACCCATCGCATCCGCGTCACGGCCCAGGACGGGTATCAAGTCCAGTGGCAAATTTCGAAACCGATCGCGACCTTTCCTAGCCAGACACCCGTGAATTCGCTGCCACACACGACCGAAATCGCCGCAGCAGAATCGCCCGCGAGCGACGACAACGTCTTGCTGCGATTGGAAGCCACATCCGCCGACGAACTACGCCGGCAACTTGAACAAGTGATTTCCAAACCGTCGGCCGGTTTGGAATCACGGGCGCTTGCCAAGTTCAGCGGCGGATCGCGCTTGTGGCAGGCTTGTTTGACCGGTGATTTGGCGGCCGCGGCCAGCGACTTGATCGCCGGACCCCTTTCCCGGTCGGCGTGTGGTAGCGTTCGAAACGGCTGGATCGTCACGCCGGCCGCCGGCGACCGAGTGGTGCACCTGTACCCCGGTCAGGGTTCGCAATACGCGGGGATGCCCGAATCGTTGGTCGATCATCCCGCCGCCCAGCGATTGTTGCATCGGTTGGACCAAGCGCTTGCGCGACGCGGTTTGGAAGGCGTTTCGCATCGCTGGGACGATCCAGAAAAGCAACTCGGTCGGGACCTGTGGTGGACCCAGCTTTGGGTGCTGGCCGCCGGCACCTTGCTTTCGGAAGTCTGGACCGAGCGTTTGGGCCCGCCCGATGCGGTCTTGGGGCACAGCTTTGGCGAATGCACGGCGGCCTATGCGGCCGGCGTTCTGGATTTGGACGCCGCGATTGATTTTGCAAAGTTTCGCAGCGACGCGGTTGCGGTTTCCAGTGACGGCAGCCAGGTGCTGCTCTCGATCCGGCAATCCCCGACCCGCGTGCACGCGATCCTGGGCGGCCAATGCACCTACACCGTGACACACCACAATGCACCGGAGCAGACGGTGATCGCGGTGGATCGCCAAAGTGCTCGCGATGTCGCGTCCACGTTGCAGCGACAACGCATCGCGTCGACGGTCATCGAAGTGCCCGCGGCGTTTCACACGCCCGCGATGCAAGCGGCGCGGGATGCGCTTGCGGCCCGCTTCCGCGGCCTGGACGCGCGGCCACCGCGGGTGGCGTTCCTGTCCGCAATTTCCAACCGTTTTCTTGCCGAACCGGACGATGTGCTTGGCAACTTGGTGGACCAATTGACCCAGCCCGTGCGATTCGCGCCGGCAATGGAGCGTTTGCTGGGACACGGTTTCGGCCTGTTTGTCGAAATGGGACCCTCCGGTGTGCTGACCAAACTGGCCCAGGCCAGTGTCCACGGGAACGCGTTGTGCTTGGCCGCTGATCAACCGTCAGGAGGCAACGCAAAAACAGGGGCCAGCGCAAAAACAGGGGCCAGCACAAAAAGCGGATCTCCAAACGCCAATGGCATCTTGATCGACGCCGCGGTGGAAGCCTTTCGGGCGCGCGGGGGAATGTCTCCGGTGCAGAACCAAGTCACCGCCGCCACGCCAGTCGCCTCGCCCGCATCCATCGCTGCCAAACCAACCGCGACGAAGCCCAGATCGGCGTTCGCCGTCCTGGATGCCACTCGGGCGCGAGGCGAAGCCGATGTCGCCGAATCCCCACGCATGGAATCGGATTCCGGCGCGTTGCAAGTGGGCGAAGCGAATTTCGCCACAACCGCGGATGCCCGGAAAGCACCAAGCCAAGCGCTCGATGCACCTGAGCAATTGCTTGGGGCACCTGAGCAACTGCTTGGGGCACCTGAGCAATCGCCTGGGGAACTTGAGCGATTGCCTGGGGAACCCGAGCAATTGCCTGGGGAACTCAGCGAATCACTGCGTCGTTTGATCATTGATTTGGTGGTCGACCAAACCGGATACGACGAAGACATCATCGAAATGGACGCCGATCTGGAAGGGGAATTAGGCGTTGATTCGATCAAGCGTGCGCAATTGCTTGGCGAATTGGAAATGCAGTACGAACTGCAGTCTCTTCGCGAACAGGATTTGCGATTGTCCGATTTCCCCACGCTCGGCAGCATTCACGCCTACGTGCTGAAGCACCTGAGTGAGCGCGAAAAAAAAAAGCCCGCGACCCCGTCAGCCGCGATAAAACCGCATCGTTAAGCGACGCGTCGCGACCGGCTCCGGGCACCGGCACGCATCGCTTTGTACTGCGGATGCGAAACGCGGCGTGGCGCGATGGGATGCCCAGGCTGCCGCAATTTTACGGCGGCGCCCTGATCCTGGGTGACAACCCCGTTGCCACGGCACTTGCCGATCGGCTGCGAACGCACGACGTCGATGTCAAAACACTGTCGATCGCCGGCGGTCCAGCGAACTCCGGCGGCGGCGGCGACCTGGATGCGGAACTCGATCGCATTTGGGCATCCGCTTGGACACCGCACTTGTTCGTGACCACACCGCATGACCCGGCGGCCGCTTGGTTCAGCACCGATGTCGATGGCTGCAAGAAACGGTTGCCTTTCGGACTGCACGCGGTGTACCGCGTTGCCCAGCGCTGGATGACCCACGCCGTCGACCAAAACCGCATGTCGGAAGCCTCGTTGATGTCGCTGATTTGCGGGGGCGGTGATTTCGGTTTCCAGGATGCATCGCCACTGCATCGAACTTCCGCCGAATCCGGTGGCATCGCGGGTCTGACCAAAGCGATGTCAATCGAAGCCTGGATGCGGGGCTATCGTGAGACGCCCATGCGAGTGATCGACAGTCCACCAGGTACGCCGCCGCGGGCGATCATCGAGGGGATGTTCCGCGAGTGGGCCACGCCGTCGCACGACCTGGAAGCCACCGTGTACGAACCGGCAAACCGAACGCACGAATTAGCAAACGGGATGGAAAACCAAAGCGCTTTGGCCCGCCGCGTTCCGATGGCCATGCACCGACCTTTGACAAACCGACCTCAGGCAAAATCCCGTCCCCCGGAAAACCGGCCGCTGGCAAAATCCCAAGTCGACAACGTCCCCCTGACGCCCGGTGGTGTTTGGATCGTCGCCGGCGGCGGACGGGGCATCACCGCTTTTGTCGCCATGGAATTGGCCAAACGCTATGACTTAAAGCTGCGGATGTTGGGCATGGCACCGAAGCCGGAAATCGATTCCCAAACCCACGATCACGCGGTCTCAGATCTGCCCGGATTACGGCGTTTGAAATTTGCCCAGTGGACGAAGGCGGGCGAGAACCCGGTTCGTCGCTGGCGGCACTTCGAAAAGGCGCTGGAGATTCATCGCACGTTGCTGGAGTGCCAGCGTGCAAACATTGATGCAAAGTATTGTTCGGTCGACGTGTCCGATGTGGCAGCCGTTGCGGATGCGTGCGAGCAAATTCGTCGACAAAACGGCGCCATCAGGGGCGTGATTCAGGGTGCCGGGTCCGGCCAGGACGCTCGCTTTGATCGGAAACGCGTCGACAAGGTTCGGCAGTGCCTATCGGCCAAAATTGATGGCACGGCCGCGTTGGCGGCGGC
>JBCCRW010000298.1:0-7270 GCA_039201055.1 Planctomycetota bacterium
ACCCGCGTCCGGTCGACTTGCCCGGTGGCGTGCGGGTTTGGTTTTCACGCTGGCTCGCGATGCAACCCGATGGAACCGTCATCGAAGGCCGCGGCATCGCGCCCGACGAAACGGTCGAACATTTCCGCAGCGGCGACGCCACGTTTGAGCAAGCCATCGGGTGGCTCGATGTTGATTAGGACACTCAAAGTAGCCGTTGTTCGCCAGAACACGGAAGCGTCACGCAAAGTAGCCGTTGTTCGCCAGAACACGGAAGCGTCTGGGATTTCCGACTTCTGGCAAAAGCCAGCTACCTGTGGCCCCCGCTATCTAACTTCCCGCGTCCAATTTCCACAAATGACCATAGTCTTCTTCCCAATCGACAAACGCTTGCAAGACGATCTTGAGTTCATCGCGGGCGTCTTCGAGACTCGCCTGGACCCGAGCCGCTTCGGATTCCTGACGATTGAGTTCGATCGAGCTGGCGGCTCCAAGTCGGACCATGTTTTCGGTTTGGCGGAGTGTCCTTTCGACGCGTGCAACTTCATCTCCTAACCGATCGACTTCGCGGCGTTGCTTTGAAACCGCCAATTCATTCTTTCTCGCCTGGCTTTCAATCGCACGAAGCGAGCTGCGAATCTTATGCTCGTCGTTTGATAACTCCCAAGGTTTTGATTCCCGAATTCGACGAAGCTCCTTTTGGGCGTGCGCTTCGGAAATATCGACAAGCGACTTGTAATACCGCTGCAGGCTTGCGGCATCCAATGCGGGCGAGACGGCTTTTTCGAAATCGACTTCCTCGATTTCCTGAGCCGCCGAATAGGGTCGCTCGGCATCCTGCCCGGTCATGAAAGCCCCGGGTTTCAAAGGTGTCGGACCGGATGGTGAAGGCGACCAATTTCCTGTCGCCCTGGCGGGTGCCCCAATGGGAACCAGCGGCTGTTCATTTTCCATTCGCGCTCCTTCGGAAGCGCGCCGGATGATCGAAATGATGGGGCGTGCGTGGTCTTGGAGAAGGATATCTTTTTCGACATAAATGTTTCGCACGGCCGCCTCGGCTTGCCGAACCGACAGGCCCGCGACCGGGACCGGACTGATCAGCGGCAACGCGATCTTGCCATCCGATTGGACGGCGATGGGAAACCCGGTTGCCGGTAGCCCGCTTGCGGTCACATAGACCGGCGGTGGATTGGGGACTTGGTCCTTTGGATTGAAGGGAAGGACGCCTTCGATCCAAACCCCCAAAACATCACCGACTTCGATGGTGTCGAACGCGGGTGTTTCCCCATTCGGCGGATCATTCCAATCGGCTTTGACGCCCGAGACCAGATCCTCCAACTTCCGATCGATGATCCGCTGAGCCAATTTTTTGCGGGCTTCGAAACGCTTTCGAATCGCGTCCAACTTTTGCGTGAGCGATTCGATTTGCGCGATCTGATCGGCCTGCCGCTTTTCAAAGCTCTGCGTTAGCAGTCCGCGGATCTTCTTCCGCAGCTCTGTCTTTTTCTCTTCCGAAAGTTCCGGGTCTTCAAACGCCGTTGCCATTGCCTCCGCGTCGGCAAGCAGCTTGTCCGCATCATCCGCGATGACCGATTGTGAACCCGCAATGATGAACCCGACGCAAAGCCAACGGACCCAAAACGGCGAACTATTTTGCATGAATCTATTTCTTATATTTGGATTCGCTTCCAACATGACTCAGTGACCTCATTCGAAACAGGTTTGTATTAAACGGTTGTCAGTTGCCCGCGGCATCATCCGAGTTTGCGGTCGCCTCAAGCAGGTACGGCGAAAATCGATCCTCATACATTTTCACCAATTTTTCGATGTAGGCGGCGCGATCGGTTGCTTCGGCAACCAATGAGCTTTGTTTTTGCAACTCGGCATCCAACCTGAGTTTTTCGGTTTCGCTTCGCGCTCCCATCTTGTAGTGACGCTCGGCGAGCGTGGATTGCCGTTCTGCGACCAGCCGCGCGTTGTCGGCGGCGTCCACCTTTCGTTGCTGCTGCGACAACTTGTATCTCAAGGTTTCGTAGCCCAAATCAATCCACTTTAAATCCCATTGCGCGGATCTTTCGTCGGCCGTAAGCGTGTCGGGTTTTGCGTTGAAAATTCGGCGCAGCTCCGCCTTGGCGTGTTCCTCCGAAACCTCCAATGACTTGGCTCGCAAATCAATCAGGCTTTTCCGAACTTGGAAACTGTACAACCGCTGAAATTCGTCCAGTGAAAATTCACTGGCCTCCGTTGATGACGCCAGACGTTTGCGCGACGAAAGCGCCGCAAGAAAGTCGAGTGGGCTCGGGGATGTTGACGCGACCGATTCGGGTAAATCTTGCCGCGCAGGCGGTGCCGCGGCCTGCCCGGAACTTGAGTTCGTGTCGACCGCTGACCCTCCGGACCGCTTGATGATCGAAATGATGGGACGTGCCTTTTCCCGGCGAAGGATATCTGCGTCGATGTACCGCTTGGCAATGGCTTGCTCCGCTTCGCGTACACTCAGGCCGGCAATGCGAACGGCGTCAACCAACGGCAACGCGACCATCCCATCCGACTGCACGGTCAGTGGAAATCCCAAGTAGGGAATTCCGTCGGTGGTTTGATTCACCGGAGGGGGACTCGGCGGGACGCCGGGCGGATTGAATGGCAGTACGCCTTCGATATACAACGCCACGATGTCGCCCGCCTCGATCCAATCGAACGAGATGCGAGACTTCGCCGGCCGACCTTCCCAATCCGCCTGCACGCCGCTGATCAAATCCTCCAACTTCCGATCGACGATGCGTTCAGCGATTTCTTGGCGGGCTTCCCAACGCTGGCGAACCTCGCGCAGTTTTTGCTCCAGGTCTTCCATTTGCTTTCGCTGATCGGCCTGGCGTTTCTCGAAACTCCTGACCAGCAATGCTCGCACCTGTTTTTTCAGCTCGGCACGCTGGGTTTCGGAATTCGATTTGTCCTCCAATTGGTCGACCAACTTCTGGGCCTCACCCAGCCAAGCGGCGACGTCATCGGCCACCGCATCGCTGGCAAGTCCGACCAGTCCAAACGTGATCAGGAGGATCGGCAGCCGCAAGCGGCTGGCCAGCGAAATCGCATCGGCAAACATCAATGGTTTCCTCGTTCAAAAAGTGAAGGCTCGTGGTGTCGAAGCTGGTTGTGAATTTCGTCAAGTTCCTTTTGGATACCGGCGTTCCAGCGGGTATCTGGTGGCACCTGGGGGCCCGAATCGTCGGACGCCGCAGCGACGGGTTGCCGGAGGCCGGAAGTCGTCGGTGGGTTGTCGTCGCGTGGCCGGAAAAAACCATCCTTGGTAAGCGAACCGCCACCCAGCAGAAAATTCAGCCCCAGCAGCAAGCAGAGACCCAACAGCAACGTCCCGAACACGCGGATTCGGTTGCCAAATAAAAAGTCCCGTAGCGCGGCACCGTGACCGGTCGGTTGCCGCAAAACCGAAGGCACCGGCTGCGATGCGTCACTCAGGTGCAAGACACAGTCACGACACAAACCGGCAACCTGATCGGCGGATGCCCAACGCCGCTGGGTGTCTTTTGCAAGCAGCCCGTCTAGAAAATTTGCGAACCAAATCGGCGTATCGGGTCGCCGCGCGCGCAGCGGGGTGAATTCGTGATCGGTGATTCGCCGCAGCGTCCCTAGGGCGCTGTCGGAACGAAACGGCGGATGCCCCGTGGCCATCGCATACACGACCGAACCCAAACTGAATAAGTCGCTCCGCTCATCCAGTCCGTCGCCCCGCGCCTGTTCGGGTGACATGTAATCCGGAGTGCCGGCAACGGTGCCCGAGTGCGTCAGCGTCAGGTCGTCGGCGGCGCGGGCGAGTCCAAAATCGGTCAGCACGACGCGTTCGGTACCATCGCCCAACAGAATATTGCTCGGTTTGACGTCGCGATGAATGACGCCGCAACGATGAGCCGCCGAGAGCCCCTGGGCGATCTGTCCGGCGATGCGCAACAACGGCTCCAGTTCCAAGGTCCCCGCGGCGGCGATTCGGCGTGCCAGCGACTGACCGCGTATGTAAGGCATCACCAGGTACGGTATCCCGCGTTGTTCGGCGACACCGTAGATCTCAATCACCGCCGGATGCGTGATCGCCGCGACCGCGCGAGCCTCGCGGGAAAATCGTTGTCGAGCCAGCCCGGAAACCGCCAACGTCGGCCGCAGTACCTTGATCGCGACGTTGCGTCCCAGCGACGGGTCGTGGGCCTTCAACACAATCGCGGTCGCGCCGGACCCGATGATGCCAATGACTTCATAATTGCCGAACCTGCCCAAACGGTCCGGTTGGTCGGTGGGAAACAGGATCGAATCGACCTGATCGCGTTCCAATTGCCGCGAGATTTCGGCCGCCTGTGTCGATAATCGCTCGGCAAGCTGGCGATCGGCATCGGGCTGTGGGTGACTGGGCTGTGGGAGCCCGGGATGCGGGTGACTGGAATGCGATTGACTGGAATATGATTGACTGGGCCACTCGGACGCCTCGCGTTCCAACAACTCGTTGGCCGCCGTCCACCACGGCTGGCTGCCGGCCATCGATTCCAGCAAGGCTTGGCAAGAATCGCATTCAACCAAGTGCAATTCCGCCCGCTGGGCGTCATCGGGCGGCAGCGTTTCGTCCAGCAGATCGCCGAGTACCCGCGCGCTCAGATGGGGGGCGTTGGGAAGACGGCCGCCTTCAATTCGGCCCTGTTCAATTCGAGCGTCTTCAATTCGGCCCTCTTCGATTCGGCCGGGATCGGGGGACTTCATGGGCTTGATTCCTCCGGTGGTGAAAAATCGGGATCGATTTGCTGCACCCGTTCACGCAGTCGCTGCAGAACCCGGCTGCGTGCGATGTAGATCGCCCCGACGCTCATGTTCAATTCCTTTGCGACGGCTGCCGGATCGCGACCCTTCAAGGCGGTTTCCGCAAACGCGTTCCAGCTTTGAGCACGAAATTCTCGTTGAACCAGCTTGGCAGCCCAGCGAAAGGTTTCGCGGCGATAATGCCAATCGATCGAGTCATCGATTTGCTGGATGCAAATGGAATCGAGCGTTTCCCGGTGACGCAGCGGCGCGTTTCGCGTTCCCGAGCGTGCATTTCGCGTTTCCGAATCCACGCTTCGCGTTTTACAGTCCACGCTTCGCGCTTCCCAGTCATCGGTTTCCGTGATTCCCGGGCTGTGTCGCGCCTCGCGGCGATGCCGATCAATGATGGATTGGCGAATCAGCCGATGCACAAACGTTCGGAACTGGGCGTCCGGATGCGTGCCGCGAATTTTCTGTGCGTAGCCCGCGATGCGGGTGAACACGTCCTGGGCAATGTCTTCAGCGTCCGCCGCTTGTAGCCCACGCCGCCGCGCGACGGCGGTAATCACTCCCGCGTAAAGCGATTCGAATGTGGACCATGCTTCCGCATCGCGGGGATCGCGAAGCCGCAGCAGCAGGGTCGCTCGGGTGTCTGGAAATTCCACGGCGGATCACTTTCGGATTAAGACGAACACCGATTTACACGCGGCGATTTCCCGCATCCTTTCAGCCGATCCGTTGGAATGTGCAGAAAACTGCAAAAAAACACCGGTTTGGGGCCGAACCCGAGCACTCGAAACCCGCTCGTGGAAATGTGGCAAGAAACGGCGTTTTGGCCCTTGCCGTCGCAGACGACTTTTGCGACATTCTCGCCCCCGCGGGATGAAACGGCGTCAGCCGCTCGCGGTGGTACGGGCCTTTGGGCCTTCACCAAACCTTCGGGAAAACTTTCCGAAAACTTGCCGACTGCCGTTGACGCATCCGCATCGATGGCACTAAAGTCTGCGACCCGCCACTAATAACGGCGGCATTTGGCCGCGACCTGCGGCCGTCCCTCGTTCTTCCGGCGAATGCCGCGGACGAGGCACTGATTTTTGAAAATTTGGTTGTTTGGTAGTTGGCATCTGAATAAGCATCACGCTTGATCCAGAGGTCGCCGGGTGGTTTGTCCGCCCGCGACGTGTTTAGTTCAAGGTGATACAAATTCTTGAGTTGCGTGTCAAGGTAAGTCCGGCTTGCCGGACTGCTTTGGCTGCGAATTCTTTTAGAGCTTAAGCGGGTCCATGACGCCCTTCGGGGTCGTTTTCGGATTCGTATTTTGGCGGATGTCGTTATGACGTGGATGAGGCCGAAAGTTGAATTCTCTTTCGGGCGTCGGGTTGTTCGGGAGCTTGCTTCTGAACGTCCGGATGTTCTGAGTTTGGGATTTCGATGGCCAATCTACGAAGGGCGCATGGGGGATGCCTCGGCGTCGTAAGTTGGAAGGGCGTGGAAGTCTGCGAAAAGCCTGGGGGAGTTGGCAAACAAGTTATGATCCCAGGATTCCCGATTGCCGCCTGCTGAATCCATAGGCAGGTTGGTTACAACCCGGTGAACTGAAACATCTAAGTAACCGGAGGAAGAGAAAGAAAAATCGATTCCGTCAGTAGCGGCGAGCGAAATCGGAACAGCCCAAACCGAGAGGGTTTCCCTTTCGGGGTTGTAGGACTCCAATGTTGGATTGAATGCGGTTAGCGGAAGATTCTGGAAAGTTTCTCCACAGAGGGTGACAGGCCCGTACGCGAAAATTTGCATTCACCATAGGAGCACCTGAGTAGGCCCAGTCACGTGAAACCTGGGCTGAATCTACGGGGACCATCCCGTAAGGCTAAATACTCTTCGACGACCGATAGTAAACCAGTAGCGTGAGTGAATGGTGAGAAGAACCCCGGCTAGGGGAGGAATGTGAACCTGAAACCATGCGCCTACAAGCGGTCGGAGCCCTATGGCCTAGCCACGGGTGACGGCGTGCCTTTTGCATAATGATCCGGCGAGTTGTGGTATGCGGCTTGGTTAAGTGCTTACGGCACGGAGCCCAAGGGAAACCGAGTCTGAATAGGGCGAATATGTCGTATGCTGCAGACGCGAAACCTGTGTGATCTACCCATGGGCAGGTTGAAGCGCGGGTTAAACTGCGTGGAGGACCGAACCCACTTAGGTTGAAAACTGAGGGGATGACCTGTGGGGAGGACTGAAAGTGTAATCAAACCAGGAGATAGCTCGTTCTCTCCGAAATATCTTGAGGGATAGCGTCGAGCCACTATTTACCGGGGGTAGAGAGACTGAATGGGATGGGGGCCCTTCCCGGGGTACCTCACCCAACCAAACTCCGAATACCGGTGAAACTATCTCGGCAGTCAGTCCCTGGGGGATAAGCTCCAGGGTCGAGAGGGAAACAACCCAGATCGCCTGCTAAGGTCCCGAAGAACCACTCAGTCACTAAGGAAGTTGG
>JBCCRW010000299.1:0-7255 GCA_039201055.1 Planctomycetota bacterium
CGTCATCTCGTATCAGCCGAACGCGGAAAATCGACCACCAGAAATCACCAGTGTTCCCGCACCGATCCTGCGACGTGACCTCGCCATGCGGGTCACCAACGAAGCCCGCGATCCCGATTACGACGATTTAATATGGTCCGTGGACGCATCCGGACTTCCCGCCGGAAACGATTTCTCACTGGATATCCAAACCGGACAGGTGACGTGGACTCCGTCGGTTGAAGGTGAATTTACGGTCACCTACACCGTCACGGATCCCGATGGGGCGACGGATCAAGCACAGGTCACCTACACCGTATTGGCCAACGCACCGCCGCGTTTTACGAGCATCCCGGTCCGCACCGGTTCCGTCGATCAAAGCTACACGTACGCATCGCAAGCCGTCGATCCAAACGGGGAAGTCGTCGAATACTTTGGCGACGTGCTGCCGACGGTCAACGACTTCGGTCGCGACCCAACGCACTGGCCCTCCGTGGATGCCGTTATCGATCCAGCAACCGGGATGCTGACGTGGACGCCCTCCGCCGTCGGTACCTATTGGGTTGTCCTGTATGCCAGCGATCCAAATGAAGCCATCGGGACGCAAGCCTATTTCATCGAAATCACGGATATTGGGGAAAACCAACCACCGGACATTCTGGAAAACCCACCGCCACGTCGCCTGCTGTCACCGGCGACGTCCACGCAATCGGCGGTGCCGCTGGACGTGATGATCCCGGCGATCGATCCCAATAATGATCCGCTGTCGTTTTAACTGTTTGATGGGCCCGACGGCATGACGATCACATCGGCCGGTCGCGTGCAATGGACGCCAACGGCCGGCGATGTCGGCCGCACCGGGACGTATGTGGTACGAGTTTCGGACGGGCGGGGCGGCGTCGATTCCGAAGTCTTCCAATACGAAGTCAACCTGGATGCCGCCAGCCAGAACCAGCCACCTGAATTTCAAAGCGATCCCCGACGTCGCGCGCTGGCGACGCGTCCTTACGCCTACAACGCAAATGCCATCGATCCTGACAACGATCGCTTGACCTATTCGCTGTCACAGGGGCCGGTCGGTATGTCCATCCATCCGGACACCGGTCTGGTCCGTTTCACACCGTCACTTGGCCAACTGGGCGAGCATACCGTTTCGATCGTCGCCAGCGACATTGCCGGTGCCTCCGACACCCAAACGTTCACGCTTCGTGTGGTCCGCGGTGATGCGCCACCGCAAATCATTAGTTCACCCAGTGTCCATTCTCGCGAGGGCGATTTTTACCACTATGCCGTGACGGCGACCGACGATGATGGCGATCAACTCGTCTTCTCATTCGATACCGGGACGGCCGCCAATTTGCCGCTATCGATCGATCCCTTCACCGGTGTGATCTCGGGCATCACGCCCACACAAGCCAGCTACGACATTGTGGTTCGCGCGACCGACCCGACCGGCCGATTTGACACCCAGTCGTACACGCTGAACGTGACCGCCGACGGCAGCAACGGGGCGAACAATCGTCCGCCGGTGATCATCTCCGAACCCAAAACGACCGCCCGCAGCGGTACCGAATACGTCTTTGACTTTGCCGCGATCGATCCCGATCTCGACTTCGGTGACTTCTTGACCTGGACCAAATCGCCTGAGTCCCCATCCACGACCAACAGCGTCACGTTCGACACCACGACGCAGCAACTTCGTTGGCTACCGGATGCATCGGAGATTGATTCGACGATTCAGTTTGCTTTGAAAGTCGAAGATTCATTTGGTGCATCCAGCAGCATTTCATGGCTCGTCTGGGTTCGTGAGCCCAATGTTGCCCCCCAAATCGCCGATATCGATGACCAATTCGTTGTTGCCGGTGCGACCCTGGCCGTTGATGTCGACGCAACCGACCCAAACAACGATCCGCTGACCTACGGGATGGATCCCGCTTCGCTTGGACGGGGAATCACGATTGACGATCTGGGGCGTGTGCGGTGGGAAACGTCGGCCACGGATTTGGACAGCCCAACGCAAACGGTCACGGTGACCGTCTCGGACGGGTTTGCCGATCCGGTCTCAACGACCTTCGATGTCACGCTTTTGCCTGACAATGCCCCGCCGGAGGTCTATTTGGACGGCAGCCCCGGGTTTCTTGACGCGGGCGACGATGTCGACCTGCTCGTCCGCGCCTTCGACAACGTTGCCGTTGTCGATACCACATTGACGCTGGTGTCCGTCACGGACTTCGACGGTCAAGAAACCATCCTCAATTGGGATGTTCCGCTCTCCGATGCCGGTGCCGCCCGATTCCTGACCGATGTTTCCCACCTGGGCAGCTTGCGTTTTGTCGCCACCGCCAGCGATGCGATGGGCTTAACGGCCAGCGACGAATTTGTCCTGCGTGTCTTCGACCCCAGCGACACCAACCGGCCCCAGGTCACACTGATCAGTCCGCAAAGTGGCGACGCACCGCTTTCACCCGTGGATATCGTCGGCACGGTTTCCGACGACATCGCGGCCGGTCTGTTTTGGACGCTCACGATCCAAGCGCTCGATTCAAGCGCGGCGCCACGAATCTTGACGCGTGGCCAAGGCCCGGTCACCGCCGCACCGCTCGAACTGCTCGATCCAACCAACCTTCGCGACGGTGCCTACACGCTAACGCTTTCGGCCATCGATGCCGGCGGGAATACGGCATCGGACAGCGAAACCATCGATATCAAAACTGATCTGAAGCTCGGCAACTTCGCGGTCTCGTTTACCGATTTGGAAGTTCCCGTCGCCGGTTTGCCGATCACCATCACCCGTTCGTATGACACCCTCGATGCCGATGTCATGGGCGATTTTGGTTACGGTTGGTCACTCGAATTTACCATGCCCAAAATGTACGTCGTCCGCTCGTCCTTGGGCGTGCCGTCGTTTGAACGATACGGCACCTTCATCAACGGCACCCGAGTCAACGTGGTCACGCCGGAGGGCAATACCGAAGGCTTTACGTTCTTTTGGCGGCCTGGCAGCGAGGGCATTAACAACATCGGCGTCAATGGATCGACCCGATACATTCCGACCTTCGAAGGCGATTCGGGAAATCAGTATCGATTGATCCCGCCGGCCTCCGACGGCCACTTCCGACGGCTGACCGAAGAAGGACCGCACCAGGACGACTCGGGCCGACTCTATTCGGGACTCGATCCCGTGTTCGGTGGCGTCTTCCAACTCAAACAGGCTGACTCACGAGGTCAACAACTCGATTACGACATCCTCGTGGGCCCACGCGGAACGGTCGAAATGACCGCCCATCGGGTGCGTGACAAGTGTGGCAACGCCTTGGAACTGCAGCCCGACGGCATCCGCAGCAACCGCGGCCGAAGCGTCCAGTTCATTCGCGATGGTGCCGGCCGAATCACCGAGATCATCGATCCTCGCGGCAACTCGATGCTTTATCGCTACAACTCCGACGGACAACTGGTTGAATTTTATGATCGCCGGGCAACCGAAAGACTCCGCGACGAAGTCCAAAACAACGAATTCGCTCCCACTCGTTTTGCGTACGGACCCGAATTTCCCGACAACGCATTCTCAAGTGTGCCGGGAGTCGAAAATTATCTGACCGAGATCATTGACCCGCTGGGCATCACCGCCGTCCAGCAGACCTACGATCCCGTTTCCGGACGCCTCCAATCGCTGCAGGATGCCGACGGCAACGAGCAGGAAATGGCCTATGACATTCGGATTGACGAAGCCGGGGTGCAAAGCCAAACCAGCGGGCTGAATCCCGTTGAATCCACCTTCGACCAATTCAACCGATTGACCAGCGAAAAAACGGCATCGGGTCAAACGACACTGTACACCTACGCCGACGACGACATTCGCTACCCCTATCAAATCATTCAAGTCATCGGCGATCCCGATGGTGCCGATGCCTGGGCCGACCGCAGCGGCGACGACCGAGTCACGACGCGACAATATCAAACCGAATTTGCCGGCCAGGGAGCCGTTAGTGAGGAAGTCGATCCCGATGGCCAGCGGACACTTACCGCTTACCATTTCCGTGGCTCTGAACGTGGATATCCCAAACGCGTCATTCACCCGGACGAAAAGCTCACCGACTACAAGTGGGGAACCCAGGGACTCGAACAAAAAGTCGAATTGGTCGCTCAAGTTGACCAAGATGGCAACAGTACCGAATACGGCTACGACGACTACGGGAACGTCAATGTCCTGCATCAGGGCAACGAGATCACCGGCACGTTAAGCCGAACGGGGTTTGTTTACGACACCTTTGGCGATTTGGTCGCGGTCGAAGACGCCGATCAAAACGTCCGCAAGATCACCTACAACCTCAACGGGGATCAAACCGGTACCGAATTCGCGCACTACCCCGGCGACCAACGGCCACCTCGTGAATTTGAATTACGCTACCTGGTCGACGAATACGGCGAAACCAACAACCTCGACCCCGCCGACTTCCCGGCCACGCGAACGCTGATCCGCACGGTCAACGATCTGGATGTCGAAGGCGACGTGCTGACCAGCCGCACCGAAGTCGTCCAGCAAACCTTTGATGCCGACACGATGGAGTACATCGACGACGGCCCCGTCGAAGTCCGAAACGATGGTGCATCGACCGCTTACGACGCGCTCGGGCGGGCCGCCGAATCACAAAGTGAGAACGGACGCCGAACCCTTACCGTTTACGACAAACGGGGACTCGCCGTCGAAACCTACACCGAAGCTCCGAACGAAAACGGCGCTGCTTCCTGGTTCGTTTCACGCACCGTGTACGACAGCCAGGGTCGAGCCGTCCACAGCACCGGTTCCTTCCCGCTGGGCACCCCGGTCAGCGAAATCACCGGCACCCACAGCATCTACGACACCGATGTCGCCGTCGATCTGGACGATGACGGCATCGTCGATTCCGACCTTTCGGGCGCCCAAACCGGTCGCATGCTCGGCAGCGACCAACTTGTCGGCACCGAGATCACCGTCACGCCGATCGCCGGGTCGCCCACGATCGACATCGTCCACAACGACCAAGTCTTCTCGATCGCCACGCTGGCGACCTCATCGCTGACCCAGGCCGGGACCAAAATCAGCCATTCACGGTCCTTTTACGACGACAACGACCGGGTCACCAGCACCGAAAACGACAAGGGACTGCGGACCCAAACGCTGTACGATGACGACGGCCGAGTCATCGAATCACGCAGCGAAATGACGCCCTCGAACATCGGCGGAACGATCCAGTCCTACTGGTCGGTCTCACGAACCCTCTACGACGAAGACGGCAAAGTGCTCGCCTCGACCGATCGCTTCTTGGTGCCCATCGACACGCCGCTGGGCCAGGACCCGGTCGATGGCCAAGGCGGCTCGGCCCCGGTTGCCACCCAGGTCACGATGACCCGTTACGACGACCAAGACCGCACCATCGCGACCGAACGTTACGTCGGCGCAATCGTCTCGCCGATCACGGGTGAATTCGGTTTCGAAATCGCTTCGCCCGGCACGCTCGAATCGGTTTCGGAAACACTTTACGACGCGGCCGGTCGAGTCTGGCGATCGGTGTCCGGACGCATCCCGTATGCCACGGCATCGACCACTGAACAACAACAAAGCGACGCTTTGTCAAACTATCCGATTTACGGATTCGACGAAGACAACCAGACCATCCAAGACGCCTATCACGGCCTCGGCCTGACCACCGGAATCATCACCGACACGCTGTTTGATGATCGCGGACGACAATTCGCCACGCTCGGCCATCCGCTGCTGGCAAGCGAACTGGGACTGACTTCCGGCGACCTGCCGGCCGCTGCACCCGCCCCCGAATCCACGCTCGTTCGTCACCGCAGCGAAACGATCTACAACGGGTACGGCCAAACCCAAATCCAACGCTCCGGGCTCGCCCAACTGCAAGGACTGGGCGCCGCCCACATCGACGTCATCGACATCGATTCGGTCGACATGGTCAGCCACTACGATGCCTTCGGCAACGTCGACCGCATGGAATACGTCACCGGCGGCACGCTCGCACTTGATGCCGTCGCCACGCTGGATCGCGACGCGCATGTCCGCTCCGGCGGCACCGTCGACAGCTACACGCGGACCCGGTTCGACGACGAAAATCGGCCGCTCGCCGAAATGCAACAAACCGCCGGCAGCGTTGCCACGATGTGGAATGACGAACAGCAAAGCTTCGTCGTCGACACCGGGATCGTTGGCGGCGGCGATCTGATTCCCACCAAGCTGTACCACTATGACGAAGACGACCGACTCGAAGCAGTCACCCTGGCGACGCTCGAATCGATCGACCCTAATTCCCTGGAAATCGTCCAGCAGCGAGCCACCTACCATTACCAATACGACGATCGCGGCAACCAAGTTGGCATCATCGATCCGCTGGGCCGCCACACGCGCTTTCAATTTGACGATCGCGGTCGCCAGGTCTCCCGCACGCTGCCACTGGGCCTGGGGCCCGATGGCGAATTCGGCACCTCCGACGATCCTGCCTCCTTCGACCCCGGACAAAACGGCGCGTTCACCGAAGGATTCCAGTACGATCAAGAGGGTCGGCAAACGATCCACATTTCCTTCGAAGGCGAAATCACCCAGTCGATCTACGATGCCTATGACCGCATGTGGGCGATGAACTACTTCGCCAGCCAAGCCGACTTCGACAACAACCGAGTCACCTAGCGTGACGAATACGGTTTCGATGCCCACGGGCGACGCAGCGTCTGGGTGCGATACGAAAGCACCAGCGGCAACGGTGTCTCACCGACGTACAACGCCGGCGGGTCGATTGCCGAGGATGCGAACTTCGCCGCCGTGCGGAATGAATATTCGATCTTTGATGATCGTGGCCGATTGGTGCACGAAGTCACGCCCGAAGGAACGCTGTCCTACGGCTACGATGCCAGCGGCCGCCAAGCGTCCATCGCCATTGGCGCCGACCTTTCGGCCTTCCTTGACGAAACGGGCTCCGCTCGCCCGTTTGTGTTAGAAGCGTCGGGGGTGAGGGCTCTGTTGCCCAGCGAACTGGCTGCCGCCGATCGGATCACGCACTTCGGCTACGACCTTCAGGGCCGTTTATCCGAAGTCCGCGAGGACGCCGATCCCGACGCCGCGACGGCAACGGTGGCCGATGTCGAGGCCGACTATGACCTCCAAGGCCGGATGCGATCGCTGCTGACCGGCACGCAGGTCCCGATGCCCTCGGTGCTGAGTGTCTACGAGTACGATCGTCTGGGCCGCTTGGACAGGCTTTCCGAATACGCGGTCGATTCGGGC
>JBCCRW010000300.1:0-7241 GCA_039201055.1 Planctomycetota bacterium
CCGAGATTTCCGGCAGATCATCCGCCGAGACATCGGTGGCCGCCATCAAGTTCAAGAGCGCCGAAACCGGAAATGGCGTTCCCTTGGAAGCATCTGAACGACGCGGCTGTTTGGCCTGGCCACCATCCGGTAGGGGCAGTGGTTCGGAGCTAACGATCAAGGCCAGCAGTCCCGTCCCAACCTCCGACCCCGTCCCGACCTCTGACGACGCAGCCGCGTCGCCGCTTGGTGCGGTGTCCTGGTTGGCTGGATCGTCCCGGTTGGCTGAATCGCCTGGGTTTCTCGCACTTTGCGGCGACGTCGCCGAACCCCCAACGATCCGGCAATCCTGGGGAAACGATACGCCCAGCAACCGCTCGATGCGATCAAGCGTCGGAGCCGGTGGAGCCTGCGAACCGCATCCGGATCCGGCACAGGCCGCAAGCAGACACGCCGCCAGCAACCAACCGCGAACACTCATTCCAGCTTCGCGACGACTTCGCCGCCGTTGCCGCTGCCCATCGCCCACCAAAGTTGTAGATCGATGGATTCGGTTCGGAAATCAACGCTGCCATCGGTCATCAGCACGTGGATTCCGCCGGGATGATAGCTTCCGGGAGTGACCAAGTTGTTCCCCAAGCCCTCGCCGCCATACACATGGCAGTTCCGCTGGCCAATCGGCATCACGTGCATGTAGGTGTTGGCGGCAAAGGTCCAACCGCTGATCCAAGAGTGCCCGTGCTTTTCAATGTAACTGGCATCGCCGTGTGTCACGGAGCCACAGTAGGGCACCCAGCGTTCCAGCGAGCGGGCGCGGATCGAACTTCCACAAAACGACTGCATGTTTTCATCGGTGTTGGGCGACACCGTGCGACCGCCCCAAAAGGTTTGAATGATGTGCGCCGCGCTAATCTTTCGTTCCGCCACCGCCGCCGTATACGACAAACCATCGGTCAGGTCGCGAAACTTAATGTCGCGAACCTGCCAAGCACTTGGATTGGATTCGTTGTACAAGCCAAAGACACCGTTTTGGCGTTCGAGCGGATGTTCAATCCCGGGCCAATGGGACAGCATCGGCCAACCGACGTTGGCGGCGTAGTTGCCCGGAGCGAGTTGTTCGCCATCGGCGTGCAGTCGCAGGGTGCCCGCCGGGTCGGATGGACACAGATAAGTTGGGACAATCGTCCGCGCGGCCTTGGCGTTGGGGTGCTCGGGACGAATGCTGTAGTCCAAGTAATCACTGCTGGTTGAATAATTGCAGTGATCCGATAGCGAAACCTCAAAGTTGATGGAATCATATAAAGGCTGCTGTTCGACATGCGGCAAAATCCTTGCCAGCCAGCTGTAGAAGCCGCTGCCGCATCCACCCGCATCATTGTCCGGACCCGTGGTCGTTGTCGGGACCGATCGAAAGACCGAATGATAGTTTTGCACGCCCAAGCCAATCTGTTTCATATTGTTGGCACACTGCATGCGACGGGCTGCCGCCCGAGCCGATTGCACCGCGGGCAACAAAATTCCCACCAGCACCCCAATGATGCCGATGACAACCAACAATTCAATCAACGTGAAACCGCGTCGACAGTGCAACGATCGAGCCTGTAGCATGGGTCTATCCGTGCGATATTGGAAAGAAAGTTTCGATGGATGGAATAACATATTTTCCCCGGCCGTTTTCTGATTCATTGTTTCAGGCGAACCGTTGATTGACGTCTTGGCCCGAACAGATCTTCACTCGACCAACGCTTCCAATCGGCGGCACGATCTTGCACCAAGGGCCGGGGCATCATCCGGGTCACCTGCGCCGCAATGCGATCGGCCACCGGATGGCGTGTTCGGCGAGCATTGTCCAGCTCCATCAATCCGGTCGCAAGGTCGGTCAACTCGCGTTGCAAATCATCGCCGGGCGCCAGTGCTTCTTGCCGGCTGCGGCAAAATTGGATCCACCGGCCGGCCCCGAAATAGGCTTTTTCCGAACCCGATGTGACCCGAGTGCGGGCGGCGGAATATTCCAGCGAAGGATCGGCAAGTGACAATGCCACGCGGCCGGTCGATTTGGACTGCGTTAACTTCGGTTGCCAGGGTCCCAGGTACAGCATTCGGATGCCCGAGACATGCCGCAGCACTGGGTCGCGAATGGAATCGTATGCGGACGATTCGCGTCGCCGTTGTTTCAGCAAGCGTTCTTCCAGCGATCGCCAGTTCAACCATCCCGGTTGCTTACCGGCGACCAACGCGACCATGGGCGAAACCACGCGAAAGTGATTGATAAACAAATGGACTTCGGCGAATTCACCCGCAAGCGTTTCGGCGATCCTGTCGAAGTGTTCGGGCGTCAGCTGATGCATGGGTAACCATTGGCAAAAGACGCCGCCCGGGCGTAGCGATTCCCGCACCGCCGCAAAATGTTCGCGACTGTAAAGCCGCGACGTTCCCGGTTCCCACGGCAGGTACAGGTCGCCGGTGACAACGTCGAAACGTTCCGGCGCTGAAGCCAAAAACGTACGCCCATCTCCAACGACAACCGACGCGGCATCGCTGCGGCAAATGCCATGGTTGTAGTCGCTGAAAAATCGATCCGCCGCATCCACCACAAGCGGCGAAATTTCAATGCAAGTGACCGCTTCGACCTGTGGCACCGACAACGCCGCCCCGGGCGTAATCCCGGTCGCCAACCCAATGCAGGCCACCTGTGTCGGATTCGGGTGCAGGGCGATCGGCAACAGCACCTGACGTTCCTGGTCGTAGCGGACCGCCGTCCCGCCAAGGACATATTGATTGTCGACCAGGATCGATCGATTTCCCTGTCGGTCTTCCAAAACCGACACCGTCCCCTCACGACCCGACCGGACATCGATCGCCGCAATTCCCGGTGGCGGATTGACAGCCGGAAGCGATAGGTTGCCCAACGCAAACGCCGGCAGCAACCCAACCAAAAGCAGTGTGGCGGCACGAATCAAATTCGACGCGCGTGTGGGCAACGCAAGCGCGGATCGATCGGCACGCTCGGCCCGCCCAGGCCAAAAGCTGACCGTCAAAGCCAAGGCCAAGAAAGCACCGCCCAGCGTGCTCATCGTCCCGTACACACCCACGGCCGGCAACAAAACTCGATAGGTGAATTCGGCACCAAACAGTCCCCCCAAACCACTCGCTGCCAAAAGCAATCCGATACGGCTTCCCGACAAACTTGCCGAACATCCCTTGCCGGCCCGCGCAAGGGCGAACGGAAAAATCAATCCGCCGGCCAGCCACGCCGGGCCAACCGACAGCATCGCCAGCGTACCCAGCTTGAGCATGAATGACCCAACGCCGGCATTGTCCGCCAAGCCAATTGAACGCCGCGCGAGCGCCATAAATATTTGCGGCGCCAGCAACGTGAACGTGCCGGCGGCCAGCAAAATCAATGTCAGCGTCTGCTTGGGTTGCAAGCGAGAGGATGCGTTTTGAAGTTTTGCAAATCCGGCCGCCGCCAGTCCAAGCGAAGCAATGGCACAAAACAGCACCACCGCCGGCGAGAACAACGAAATCGTTGCAACACGCTGCAACATCCGCAACGCCGATACCTCAAGCGAGAGCACGGCGGCACCGGAGACGAATGCCAAAGCCATCAGACCGCCGAACCCGGAGCCACTCGGATCACTCGACGAGTCGCCATCCAAATCCATCCGATCGGTCTCGTCGGGTACACCGAAACGTCGCGCCGACAGCAGCAAGCCGATGCCAACCAGACCATCCAAGCCGGTCGCGATCAACATCGATCCAAAGTTTCCGAACTTGGGAAGCAGCAGCAAAACGGTCAACAAAATGCCGCCGGCGCCGCCGAGCGTATTGACGGCGTAAAGGTTCAATCCGGACCGGCCCAAACCATCGGCACTCCAGCGCAGTGCCGCGGCAACAATCATGGGAAAGGAAAGCCCCATTAAAATTGTCGGCGGAAGCACCATCCCGAACGTCAACAGGGTCTTCACCGTGCTCGCGGCACCAAAGTCCTGCGTCGGGGCGCCCAGCACCGGCCAAATCCAATCGGTTAATTCGGACAGGTAAATTACCGGCACGACAAGCACGACGATGCCGCATTGAAACCATCCGGCAAAACGCAACGGATCACCGATGCGCATTAGCAACCACGAGGCCAGCGCCGAGCCGATGGAGAGACCGAGAAAGAAGAGGCCGAAAATCCGCGCGTTCGATTCACCGCTGGCACCAAGCAGATCGACCAGCCGGCGTGTCCAAAGCAGTTGATGCGACAGCGCCGCAAGACCGCTTACAAACACAAACAAACCAAACAGGCAGCTGCACGTAGCCGGCCTTCGCCAGAAGCCGGAACTCCCGGGCACTTCCGCTTCCTCACCAACAACGGCTACCCCAATCTTTGATCGGAACAAAGCACTAAGCGGAACGCTTTCGTTTGCGGCGGAATCGGCATGCCGCCAAGGCTCCCGTCGCCGTCAACAATCCCAGCGAAGCGGGTTCAGGGATTGTGGTCGCCGACCCGACCGCAAACGTGAACACCTCACGATCCGCTTGCCGCCCATCAAGTGAATGCACGGCGGAGGCTTCCAGGGTCACCCGATAAAGTCCCTCCTCGGTGAATCCCAATGTGTAGTGCGTATGGCCACCAATGCTTAGCGGCAACACATCATCGCCCGGATCGATTCCATCAAGCGTGTCCATGAACACATCGGTAACGTTGCCAAAATCGTCAAATGAAAACAGCGAAAAATGGGCGTCGTCAGCAACACCTTGCCCTTGGGCCGTAAACTCGACATCGATCAGCGAAAATGAGGCCGCGCCGACATAGCCTTCGCCGACCAAATCCTCCGCCGTGAAACCTAAGAACGGCACTCCCGCGACACTGCCCTGTGGCAACAGGTACAGGTCAGCAGTCGTCGGATCGCTATCGTCGATGACCCCGGTAAACCCGAGCGACGGTGGCAGAATGGAAAAGTCGAAACCCTGTTGATCCGGGACGCGCGTGTAGGCCTCGCTCGGATTCAAATACAACTCAAAGCCCGGCGGTTGGCCATCACCGATGACCACGTTATCCAGAACCGCATCGCTGCCGAACCGATAGTGCAGGTCCAATTCACCATCCACACGGCGGATGCCGATGTCGGCATGACCTGCGGAGTATTCCGCGACGACCTCCGCCGACGCCGTCGGCAGCAACCCCGACGCGGTCGGCAGGAACTGCGGGGCGATCGCGACAAAGGCGATTGCGACAAATCGTGTAAACGAAAGCATAGGGTCTAAAAACGAAGGCGAGACAAGTGGAGTAAAATCCCTCACAAGTGCTAGGCTCCTGGACGGGGCAAGGCGAAGAAAAATCAGTCGCCACTTATCACCGACTCGCGAGAGTACCGTCAAAGCGAATTATTTGCAATCGGATTGCATTCGCGTAGCCGGAACCTTCACATTCGCGTAGCCGCTGTTCGCCAGAACACGGAATCTCCCAGGATTTCCCGCGTCCGGCGAAGACCCGCTACCTGCGGGGCACCCCCAAATCAAGCTCGAACGAAGCACTACTTCGCCTCAAGTGGCCGAAGATTCTGCGGCACCTCGGGGTCAATCTCGGTGAGCTGATTCTTTTCGCCCGCACGCTTGGTCAGTTCAAAGCTGTCGTAAAGTTCGCCGATGGCGGTACGAGCTTCGAAGCGTAATCGATCGCCATTGATGTGAATCACCTGGTACAACTGCGTGTCCTCAGCGACCCGTTTCATAAACGGATATCGGGTATTGGAATACATCTTCGGACCGCTCACCGAAACCACATAGATCGTCCCCCGGTCGGTGTTGGCTCGTTGAATCCCGCCGGGCACATTGGTTTCCACGGTGCTTGCCGTGGGCGGATTATCAGGCACATCAAAACCCGTTCGGCCGTAGGTGTGGTCGTGACCTTGCAGGACCAGGTCGACGCGATGTTTGTCCAGAATCGGCTTCCACATTTTTCGCAGCATGGGATTATCGCGTGCGCGACCGGTCGAAAAGATCGGATGGTGAAAGGTGCAAATCACCCACTCGTGCGTGTTTGCGGCCAGAACTTGATCCATCCACTCCGCCTGCTGTTGCTGCATCCGGTTGCTGTCCAACGCGATGATCCGCAGGTTGTGGTAGGTCAACGTGTAGCAAGTTTCCTCCAAGCCCGGCGGACCATTTTCGGCGAACGTAAAGATCGCTCGCCAATGCTTCGACAGCCGGGGAATGCCCAGCATGTTGCGGGCCTGTTCATGGTTGCCGGGGACAGCCAAGACGGGAATCATCGCGTTCAGCCAGTGACCGGCGCCGAACCATTCACCCCATTCGGCATCGCTTTCGGCGCGATTGACCAAATCGCCCGCATGTAAAAAAAACGCCGCCTTGGGCGCGTCACGAAAGGCTTCGCGAATGACCCGAGACCACATCGAACGAACATCGTTTTGGGCGTCACCGAAATAGACAAATGAAAACGGTTCGTCCGACTTGGCGGCACTTCGAAACTGAAACCACTCGGACCAATTGGTCCCATCGCCGACGCGATAGGCATAGGTGGTGCCAGGTTCCAAATCCTGAAAGGTGACGCTGTGGCAACGTGCTCGATTCAGATCCGTTGTCAGGTCTTCAGATCTCGCCACCAACGTTTTTGCCTTCGTTGGAAATTGAGGTCCGGCTTCGGCGATCGCGATTTCAGCGATCCCCGTTTTGACTTCGGTGGACGTCCGCCAGGTGACCGCCTGTGTCGTCCGCGGATCACCGCTCAGGGTCAAAACCACCCGGTCGGGCATCGCCGTCGGCGCGTACATTTCCGCCCGCTTCACCTTTGCAACCGCCGGTTTGCCGTGCCCGTCATGAGCTGCCAAGCTTCCGCCGGATGTCAAATAATGGATCGCGATCAGCGCCGTGATCAGCTGCGAGCACGGACGACAAGCGGGTAGAACGCGGCTGGTGTTTCGTGGGTTCATGAAATCTTAAGGAGTCAAGATTGGAAGCGTTTCGCCTCCCGAGATTACACACTTAGGCAACGTTTGAGGATTCGGTGGCGGCTCACCCGTGCAAAGTCCGCGCAACTGAGCCGCTGGCCGAGCTATAAGCGAATCCACGGGTCCCACGAATCCCGCCAGCGCGCGATACCCGGCCCGTCGCTTAAAGCTCCAGTCGCGGCTCACCCATGCAAAGTCCGCGCGACTGAGCCGCTGGCCGAGCTGTAAGCGAATCCACGGGTCCCACGAATCCCCGCCCGCGCGCCCGATACCCGGCCCGTCGCTTAAAGCTCCAGTCGCGGCTCA
>JBCCRW010000301.1:0-7214 GCA_039201055.1 Planctomycetota bacterium
ACCAAAGTCCCGGCACCGCCGTTTTCGACAACGACGGTGCCCAAGCGGTGACCATCGGTGACCATGCGATCAACGGTGGCCAGCGCGGTGTCGACATCCAAAAAGCAGACGACCAGCCACAAGTGGTGCTGGAGAACGTCCAAGTGGTCGGTCAAGAACAATTCGGCGTCTTTTTCGGCGACACCGACGGTCGCCTGGAAATTCATGGCGGTTCCATTCATGACACCGATTCCATTTTTGGCGTCGGTGTCGAAAGTCAGGCTGCATGGACGATCGTTTCCGGAGTGGATGTGTTTGGGCATCGCCAGGGAATCCGACTGCGCGGACCCGGCGTCGTCCGCGAAAATCGCGTGTTCGGAAATCGGGTTGGCATTCAAACACTCGGCGGGACACCCGATCGACTGCAAACGATCGAAAACAATCGCGTGCTTGACAATTCGGAACATGGCATCCGCGCGAGCTCCGCCACGACGGGCACCCCGGGCGTGATCGTGCGTGGCAATGAAGTGTTTGGGCAAACGACGCCCAATGCCGTCGGCGTCGAAGTGATCAGCGGAATGGTGGAATTGAACGAAATTCATTCCAACCGAGTCGGCCTGCGACTGACCGGACAAAATGGAACCATTTCGCAAAATCGTTTTTACAACCACGACGAAGCGGCAATCGATCTTGATGGTGCAAACGATGTCGTTGCGAACCAAATCTATTCCAATGGCATCGCGATTCGCAGCCAGCGTTTACCGGCCGGTCGCCGCGGCACCATCGCCAACAACGTGCTGTACGATCATCGCGACGTCACGCTGGACATCTCCGCGGCAACTGAACTACAGATCTTTGGCAATACGATTTGGCATCCCGTCGGAACGGCGATTCGAATCTCCGGTGCAAGCAGCAATGTCGCGATTGTCGGCAATCTTGTTCGTCTTGAATCGGGTGCCATTTTTCAGGTGGATGGCACGGCGACCACGGCTTTTTCAAGCGAAGACAATGTCTTCGACTTGGCGACAATGGACGCTTCGGTCGGCATTTTTAGCGGCGTGAGCATTTCAGACTTGTCGACCTGGCAAGCCACATCCTTGCAAGACACGCGGTCGGTCGTCGGCGATGCCAATTGGATCGATCCCGACGGCATCGACAATCGTCTTGGCTTTGATGCGATTGCCGGCGTCGACTTTGGCCGCGATGACGGGTTTTTGCTCGGCCGCCAATCGATCGCAATCGATCGTGTCGATGCGGCTTTGATGCCGGACATTGATTCGCGTGGGTTTTCGCGCAGCGATGATCCATCGACGCCAAATGCCGGTCCCAACGCGGACTGGATTGCCGATGCCGGCGCGATTGAATTTGGTGGTGATAGTTCCGATGAAGTGCCGCCGGTTTTGGTTTCGACAAGTCCCGCGGAACTATTTGATGGTGGTCGGATGTCACGTTCATTCGATGAATTGACGCTTCAATTCAGCGAGACGATTCAGGTCATCGGCGACCCATCGGCCGGTGTGGTGGCGATTCAAACCAAGGGTGCCGACGACATCTGGGGAACCGCGGATGACGCGGCGATCGCCAGCGAAGCCGTGGTCGGCGTCGACAGGCAATCGCTTGACGTGCGTCTTCCCGGTGGGCTTTTGGATTCCGGCGACTACCGATTGGTCGTTCGCGGAAGCGGGCTGTTGGATCGTGCCGGAAACGGCTTGGCTGGAATGCAAGATGGCACGCCCGGTCAGGACGCGGTGATCGAATTTCAAATTCCCGAACAACAGGTCCTGGTGAATTTGCCTAAACGGCTTGAACTTGGCGAGGGCGGTGTGGTGTCGTCATTCGAAGTTCGCCTGAGTGACGCTCCGACGTCGCAGGTCGTGATCGACGTGAGTGTGGATGATGCCAGCGAAGCATCGCTTTCGGCATCCTCGTTACGATTCGACGCGAGCAACTTTGACACACCGCAGGAGATCACGATCGCGGGTGTCGATGACGACGAAATCGACGGCGACATCGTGGTCAGCGTCGTCTTTGGGGATGCCGTTTCGAACGACGATCGCTTTGCGGGCCTGCGGCCGGCACCGATCGAGTGGATCAATCGGGACAACGATCCTTCGCCACTGGTTTGGGAGCGAGTCGGCGACGGGCGATTGAACGAGGCGGGAAATGCCGGCGAATTGACGCTGCGTTTGACGGCCATACCCGCCGCACCCGTGCAGATTCCGATCACGGTGTCGGACCCAACGCTCGCGATCGTGGAACCGGCGGTTTGGCTTGTTGATCCCGCGGTCTGGGGCGTCGATCCCTCCGGGGCATTGCCAAATGTGACGATTCAGGTCCGTCCGATGGACGATGACTTCGCCGGGGGCGACGTTCCGTTTGAAGTCGAATTGGGGCCGGCGACTAGCGACGACCTGCGTTTTGACGGCATCATCGCCGACTCGGTCAATTGGGTACGTGTGGATGACGATCAACCCGGATTCGTCGTTTCGCCGCTCGGTCCCTTGACGATCGATGAACAAAGTCGCGGCGCGTCGATCGAACTTCGCGGCACCTCACGCCCGACCGCGGACGTCGTGGTCAACTTGAATTTGTCCGACATCGGCGAAGCGACCATCGATACGACGCAACTGGTGATCACACCGGAGAACTGGAACCAGCCCCAGTCGGTGCAAATTCGTGGGGTTCGCGACGATGTGCCGGACGGCGATCAAGTCATCAAATTGCGTTTCGAAGCTGCCATCAGCGATGATCCCGACTTTAATGGACGAACAATCGACCCGATTTCAATCACCGTTGAAGATATCGACATCGCTGGCCAGCCGACCATCGTTGCCCGGCACGTGTTCTACAACGGCAGTCGGTTCGATGGGAACGATTCGGCACTCAATGCCGCCGACGATTCGGCGATCGCGACGGACAAGCGGGCTTTCATTCGTGGCGACACCGTTTCGTTCGCCAACTACACCAGTTTCCAGCAGGGCATCAACGGAATCATGCTGGACGTCGTGAATTTTCCCGGCGAACCGACGTTGGATGATTTCCTATTCCGATTCGGAAACAACAACGCGCCCGGCCGTTGGGAAATCGTGCAGGCCGAAGAAATCCTGGTACGTCCCGGTGCCGGGGCGAATCGTAGCGACCGAATCTCGATTCGCTTTGCCGACGGACAACTCACCGGCGGCTGGCTGTTGGTTCAGGTCCGGGCGACATCGCGAACGGGCTTGGCGGGTCCGGACTTGTCGTTCTTCGGCAATGCTGTCGGCGAAACCGGGAATTCAACCTTAAACACCTATGTCGATCGACTCGACGACGATCAGGTACTCGCCGGCCTAAGCCCATCGGTATCCAAGACGAATCCGCTGGACTTCAACCGCGACGGCGTGGTCGACGCGGTCGATCGCGACATCGTGGCCGCGAATCAAACCTATTTTGAAAACGATTTAAATCGGATCGCTCCGCCGCTTCCCGGCGGCGCGGCTTCGCCGGACGTGCGACGCTTTGACGTCAATCGAGACGGCAGCGTCACGCCGCTCGATGCGCTCAACCTGGTGAATCATTTGATCCGACGCCGCCGCGGCACCTACCAACCGCCAGACACCGACAGCGGTCAACTCATCGACAACATCATCGATGACTACGATGTCAACTTTGATGATCAGGTTTCGCCCTTGGACGCCGTGCAGGTTTTGAACCACATCCGCCGCGAACAGCGACGCGGTGGGGGTGAAGCGGAGGCGTCCGATACGGCGATGCGTGAGTTATACGCCGATCCGATTCTGATCGAAGAAGCCGAACGGAAAAAGCGATGACCAATCGTTTCGAGTCACTTGTTCAAAGAGTCCGCGAGGGTGACGAGGCCGCCGCGGCGGATTTGATGGAACAATATGAACCGTTCGTGCGACGTGCCATCCGCATGCGGATGCGTGACAAAGGCATGCGTCAAATTTTGGATTCCGTTGATATTTCACAATCGGTGATGGGCAAGTTCTTTGTCAAATTGCGACGGGGCGAAGTGGTTGTCGACTCAGCCAACGATTTGATCGGATTGTTGGTCACGATGGCGCAGAACCGACTGCTGGACTGGCAGCGACACAGTTTGGCGGAGTGCCGTGATCGTCGCCGCACCAAGCGGCTGCCTAGCGAGCCGGCAACGCTTGCCGACGGACGTCGATCATCCGCACCCAACGTTGCACTGGAGGAACGCGAGATCGTGCAATTGGTACGGGAACGATTGAGCACGTCGATGCAGCGGGTCTTTGACCTTCGCTGCGAAGCCACGCCGTGGCAAAAAATCGCGGAAGACGAACATCAAAATGCCGAAGCCCTGCGCTCGGAACTTCGCCGTGGGCTACGACGCATCGCCGCCGAATTGGGGTTGGACAAATGAGTGGTGCCACGGACTTGGACGCGATCGTCCAGCAACAACGCCGGGATTGGTCCGGTGGGACTCGGTCAAGGTTGGAGGAATACGTTCGTGGCAACCCCGAATTGCTGCGCGACGAAGCCCACCTGTTGGACCTTTGTTACAGCGAAATTTTGTTGCGTCAGGAATTCGGCGATCATCCGACATCCGCGGAATACATCGAGCGGTTCCCCAATCATGCCGACGCAATACGGCGTCAATTTGAAGTTCATGATTTTTTAGAAGACTTTGATTCGGGCGTGGATGTCTCCGCGGCAGACACCAAAACCGAATTGGAAACCCACACAAAGACGAAAAACTCGGGTCCGTGTCGCCCCGGCGATCCCTATTTTTCGTGGGCCGTCGACATCCCCGGCTATCGGGTGCTGCGCTTGATCGGCCAAGGTGGCACGGGGCTTGTTTTCCTTGCCGATCAATTGTCAACGCGTCGACGCGTCGCGATCAAGGTGATGCGGGCGGGGTCCGCCGCGGACGACGAATTGATCGCTCGCTTTGAACAAGAGACACGCGCAGCGGCAAGCATTCGGCATCCCGGGATCGTCGGTGTGCTGGATGCCGGTTTCGCCAACGGCCAACATTTTCTGGTGATGGAATGGGTCGAAGGCGGCACGCTGGCCGATCAGGCCGATGGCGGTTCCTGGTCACCGGACCGGGTCTGCGAGGCGGTGATGCAACTTGCCGATGCGATGGATGCGGCACACCGCGAAGGCATCATCCATCGCGACTTGAAGCCGCAGAATGTTTTGATCGATCGGGACGGTCGCCTCAGAATTGTCGACTTTGGCTTGGCCCGATTTCGCGATGATTTTGTGACCCGAACCGGTACCGGACAACTGTTGGGAACCTTGCCGTACATGGCGCCCGAACAGGCCAGTGCCGCGTCGCTTTCACCATCGGGCGATGCTTGCGAAAAGACCGGCGTCACAACCGACGTGTATGGGCTGGGCGCGGTCATGTATTTTTTGCTCAGCGGTCAACCACCGCATTTGCACGGCAGTCTGACGCAAACGCTGCGCGCCGTGCTGGAGGAATCCCCCGCGGCATTGGACCCAAGCATTCCCGTTGACCTCCGTAAAATTTGTCTGAAGTGCTTGGAGAAATCGCCTCGTGATCGATACGCCAGTGCCGCCGCGCTCGCACAGGACCTCGATCGCTACCGCGAAGGAAAACCCGTCTTGGCAAGGCCGATCGGTGTTTTCTCGCGCACGCTCCGACTTTCGAAGCGGCATCCAAAAGTTGCGGCGTTGACGTCGGGTTTTGTGTTGCTGCTGTTGTTGGCGGCAACGGGCGCGATCTTTGCCGCGGCGTGGTTGCAACGTGATCGCGTGGCCCTACGCAAAATGGTCGGCCGTGTTCAAGCCGCCGAAAGTGAGACCAAACGTTCGCTCGCGGAAAGTTACATCGTCCAGGCTGAACAGATCGCCGGCGGGTTGCAGGCCGGTCGCCGTGAACAATGCGTCGCAATCTTGGAAGAATTAATGGCCCTGGATTCCCCGGAAGGTTTGACCCAGACGCAGCGTTACCGCGTACGAACGTTGACCGCGAATGTGTTTGCGGCTGTCGATTTGCAGCTTCAAACACCCGGTGAAGACTTTCCGGACCAACCGATGCGTCGCGAGTTGCCGGTTGAGATTGCCGAGCGAGACTTGGGATTTGAAATCGAGGGCTATGATTTTCACAGCCACCAACCTTTGCTGGCGATCTGGGGCGGACGAGAATTGCGAACCTTTGACCTCAATCATTTTCAGTTACTCAGTTCGCGTCGCCATGGGACCGGAAAAATCTTGAGCGTCGATTGGCACCCGGTCGGTTCGACGCTCGCGGTCGGTTGCGACGACCATTTCGGATACGTGTTTGAAAGTACCGATTTGACGCAGCCCACCATGGTGATGGAAGGCGCGCGGGGCTGGATGAATCGTGTTTTCTTTTTGCCAACCGGGGAACTGGTCACCAGCGTCAATTCCAAAGGTCGCAGCCGCATGTTTGACACCACCGCGGGCCGCGAATTGCTGCGCTGGTCAGGCCGATCGCGTCGCTTCAATGGCGATGGCATCGAGGGCAGCGTCGGTGACCGAAACGTCAGCTGGTCCTACTTGCCCAGTGTGCTGTGCCGGCGATTGCCTGCCGCAACGGCCGATTTAGTGACGCACTGTGGAAGCATCTCGCCGGACGGTCGGCGTTTGGTCCTAGGCACCTGGGAGGGACTGACGGTGTGGGATTTCACCGCTCGCAAGCGGATCGATGTCATTCCACTGGAAAACCCCTACCACATCGAGTTTCTGGATTCGGAAACCTTGCTGGTGCAAAACCAGCTTGGGCTGTTCCGTGTCCACCTGGACGCATCCGGTCGCTGCGTCGCGGTCGATGACCTGGCCAATGCCTTAGCTCGTGTCCCCAATCGATGTTTCCTGGAGCACACCGGAGCATCTGGTCGATTCATCGACAAGCAATCCGATTGCCCGGGCATCGTCACCGTTTCGCGAAACTCGGTGGACTGGACCCCCGTCGCGAAAGTCAACTCAGCGGACGATAACTTAGCGGACGATAACTTAGCGGACGACAACTCAGCCACCGACGATGAAATCAACGCGATTGTCGAAAGTATCGATCGAGCCTGGGTGGCACAACAACGGGGCCCACGACAGGTCGAATGGATTCGACGAAAGAATCGTTCCAAGCGTCATACCATGAATGTTGGCGGGAGCATCCAGCGGTTGCGATTTTCAAATGATTCGCGATCGCTCTGGCTGCTCACGCCCAGGAATCTCGTCCGCTGCGATCTTGAATCGGGTGTCGTGCGGCAAACGATATC
>JBCCRW010000302.1:0-7203 GCA_039201055.1 Planctomycetota bacterium
GAATCGAAGCCCGCGGCCAAGCGTCCCAACATTGTGTTTTTCTTCGCCGACGATCAAACCACCAGCACGCTGGGGTGCTATGGCAACGAGATCGTCCAAACGCCCACGATCGACGCACTGGCCCGCGACGGCGTTCGCTTCAACCAGGCACTGGTGAGTCATTCCATTTGTTGGGTCAGCCGAACGACAATCCTGAGTGGATTGACCGGTCGCAGCTACGGCACGCCGGGCAATCGCGAATTGGCGCGTCCCGAAGCCGTGCAGACGTTGTACAGCGATTTGCTGCGCGAGGCGGGGTATCGGACGGGCTACTTTGGAAAATGGCACGCCAAAATGCCCAAAGGTTATCGCAGGGAAGCCCACTTTGATGTCTTTGAAGCCATCGGCCGCAACCCGTACTACAAGCCGCAGCCGGACGGGACATTACGGCATGAAACGGATTTGATTGTCGACCGCGGCATTGAATTTTTGAAACAACAGGATCCCGACCAACCCTTTGCGTTGAATCTTTGGTTCAACGCGTGCCACGCCGAAGATGCCGATCGTCGGCCCGGCATCGGTCATTTTCCATGGCCACGCGAAACCGATGGCATATACGACGATGTGACCATTCCCCCGCCACCACTAAACGATCCGGAAATCTTCGCGGCACTGCCTTCATTTTTGCGGTCCACGATCAATCGGGAACGTTTTTACTGGCGGTGGAACACGCCCGAAAAATATCAAACCAACATTCGCGCGTACTACCGCATGGTCACCGGCATCGACCGCGCGATCGGTCGTTTTCGGCAAGCGCTCCAGGCGGCCGGCATGGCCGACAACACGATCATCGTTTACTCCGCCGATAACGGTTACTACCTGGGAAATCGCGGGTTGGCTGGCAAGTGGTCGCATTTTGAAGAATCGCTGCGGGTGCCCTTGGTTGTGTTCGACCCGAGGTTGCCAAAATCGGCTCGGGGCCGGGTCAGCGATCGAATCGCATTGAACTTGGATTTGCCGGCAACCTTTTTGGATTGGGCGGGCGTGCCCATTCCCGATCGCTACCAAGGCAAAAGCCTCCGCCGGATCGTCAACAATGAACCCGTCGACGATTGGCGAAGCGAATCATTCCACGAGCACTTTGCGGTCCGCAGTCGCATCCCGGCGTTCGAGGGCATTCGCGACGCGCGCTACAAGTACGTTCGCTATGTCGATGATGGGCCGACCGAATTTCTGCACGACCGACAAACCGACCCGAACGAATTGGTCAATCTGGCGTCTGCACCGGAGTACGGGAAAGTTTTGGCGGACATGCGAAAACGAACTGACGCAAGCGTCGCCAAATATGGTGGCCCGCTGCATGACCCGCCCCCATTGTCGCGACAGGTGCCCGCCGATCCGATCGCCAGTGCCGATGTGGGAACGACAAAAAATTCCGATGGCCAAATCGATGTGTTGAAAGGTGGATTCCGACAATGGTCCGGTGATCGGAAACTGTGGTCCTTTCGCAATGGAATCCTGACCGGCACGGCCGACGGGACGCTTCAAAAGAACCGCTTTATCACCTGGAAACCCTCCACGATTCGTAATTTTGAAATTCGCGTCCAGGTGCGGGTGTCCAAGGGCGGCAACAGTGGCATCCAGTATCGTGGGAAGTCGCGGCCGGATTTGGGTCTGGACGTTGTCTCGGGATACCAATGTGATGTGGTCGCCAACGTCCCCGGCTTCAACGGCATGCTGTACGAGGAAAAAGGGCGTCGCATCCTGGCCCGCACGGGGCAAAAGGTCGTCATCGACCCGCACGGTCAAGCCTGGATCACCGAGTCGCTGCCGAAACGTCAATTCGAACCCGGCACGTGGCATGATTTTCGAATTCGCGTCGAGGGGAACCATCATTGGCACTGGATCAACGATCATTTGACGGCCGAGGTGATCGATTTGGATGTGAAAAACCGGTCGCTCGAAGGCGTCTTGGCGGTGCAGGTCCACGTGGGACCCAAAATGAAAATCGAATACAAAAATTTTCGCTTGAAGAATTTGCCCGATGACATGCCGATTCTTGCACCGGAGGATGTGGCGATCCCCGCCGGTTCGCTGGGCGTGCGTCCGCAGGGGAAGTTACCGATCGATTGGAAGCCGCCGGTTTACGATGTCCGGTGATCGACCAAACGCTCGTTCGCGGGTTGAATTCATTCGCGGTTTGAATTTCGCTTTTTTGTTTTAGACGACCACGACCTTGCCCGTCTTTTCCTACACCGCCGCTGACGCTGACACGGCCACCGTGCGTGGCACCATCACCGCCGATACACCGCGGGCCGCTCGCGACCAGCTGCGTGGTCAAGGATTGCGTGTTCGCAAGATCACGCCGTACAAGAATCAACCTCAATCGAATTCCCCATCGGGATTATCAGCGGGCGGTGCGAACGAAAAATCGCAAACGACCGTGGTGCGTGCCCGCACCGGGTTTTCGATCGGCCGTTGGTTCGGCGCGGCCTCGCATCGTTCGGCATGGGCCACGGCAGTGCATGAATTGGCAATGATGCTGGATGCGGGCCTTCCGATTTTGGAATGCCTGGACACGATCGCGGCCCAACATCGGGGCAACTTTCGAGCCGCAATTTTGCAGGTCCGCGACGATGTCGCCGGCGGTCGGTCGCTTGCCGAGGCACTGGGCCGACGACCGGATTTTTTCGATGCCGCTTCGGTACAGATGGTTTCGGTGGGCGAAAATTCGGGCACGCTGGATCGGGTTCTGCGTGAATTGGCGGATTTCAAACGACAACAGATGTCGGTGCGGGACCGCGTCAGCACGGCGCTGGTGTATCCGGCATTTTTGGTCGTTTTCGCGTCGGCGGCAGCCGTTTTTTTGATGACCTGGGTGCTGCCTCCGCTGTTGGAATCGCTGGAAGAAACCTCCGGTGCATTGCCCTGGCCGACGCGGATGGTTTCGGGGTTTAGCAACCTGTTGACCCAGCACGCGTTCGGATTGTGCCTGGGCGCGGTGGTGGTCGTCTGCGGGCTGGCGATCAGTTATCGCAGCCGCCGTGGGCGATACTTTTGGCATCGCTTGCTATTGCGTCTGCCCGTGTTGGGGTCGATGGCCCAAAAGCAAAATGTGGCGCGCATCGCGATGGTGATCGCCACGCTCTCGCGCAGCGGAGTCGAATTGACGCGGGCGTTCGAATTGGCCGAAGCATCGACGGGCAGCGAACCGTTTCGCAAAGCGCTTGCCATCGCGACCAAGCGGATTTCAGCCGGCGGTGAAGTCGCCGACGCGCTGACCTCAAGCGGCGTTTTTCCGCCGCTGGCGGTGCGAGTTTTTTCGGTGGGCCAGGAATCCGGTAAACTTGACGAAATGCTGTTTCGATTGTCTGAGGATTACGATCGGCAGGTCGCCGTGCTTTCGACGCGTCTGACCGCGCTGATCGAACCGGTTCTGATCTTGGTACTCGCGACCGGCATCGGTTTCCTGTTGGTCGCGACGGTGTTGCCCATTCTGGAGGCGGGAAATGTTATGTCCCAATAGCGGGTCCAAACGATCCGCGTTTTCGTTGGTGGAATTGATCGTTGTGATGGTCATCCTGGGCCTGCTCGCGGGCCTGGTAGTCGTGCAAACGCGGGGCTATTTGATCCGCAGTCGCCAAAAAATCGCCGAAACCGAAATCGCGACGTTGGTCAGTGCCTTGGAAACGTTCTACGCCAACGAAAATCGTTACCCCAGCAGCGACGAGGGACTGGAGGTGCTGGCGCAGCCGAGTGAAAATTATCCGGAGCCTTACATCCGCAAACTAACCAAGGATCCCTGGGGCAATGCGTACGAATACTTTAGCCCCGGCAGCAGCGGTCCCTATGAAGTGATCTGCTTGGGGGCAGACGGCCGCGAGGGTGGCGATGGCGAAAATCGCGACTTTAGCAGCGGAACGCTGGGTGTCTAAACCCGATCGCCAGCGCGGATTCACGCTGTTGGAATTGATGGTTGTGTTGCTGATCCTTGCATCGCTGGCGACGCTGACCACGATCTCGCTGCGACCGGTTTTGCACCGCGCCCGCTTGGATCGGGCTGCCGACGTCCTGGCCTCCGCCGACCGATTCGCCCGCATTCACGCTCGCGCTTCAAGCGGCACCCTCATGCAAATCAAGCGGCGTGGGTGTGATGTCCTGGCGGCGGACGGAAGGCTTCTAAAACGCTACGCCTATCCCGAACGCGTTTTTTGCGAGCGGGTTTGGGCCGCGGATGGCTCCGGTGGAATAGCCGGTTCAGACCAACGATCGGCCTTGGGGTTTGATTCCCGTGGTGTCACAAAAACCTACGCAGTCGTCCTGCAAATTGACGCAGGGGACGAAGCGGCAATGCGACGCTTTCGCGTTCACTTGGGCACTAGCGGCCAAAGTATGGATGCGACCAGCGACGACGAGGTCCGGGCGTGGCTGCAGCCATGACGGGCACATCGAACTGGATGCGGGTTCGGAATGCTCGAAGCGGTCTGACCCTGATCGAGATCATCGTGGGTTTGGTGCTGATGGCGATGGTCTTGGCCTCGGCGGTATTGGCACAACGCCGGCACGCCGATGTCGCTCGGCGCGCCCAAAACGTCGAGCTTGTTGTGGCAGCCGCAGATGGGATTTTGGAACAGCTGTATGCGCGACGCGGCGGTTTTCCGCGACGTGCCAGGGGTCGTTTCGAATCCCTGCCACAGTACACCTGGGTCACGCGTCCGATCCGCCGCGAGGTGTTGGCGGGGGTGCCGGTCGAGATCGTGCGCTGGACGGCGCTCGGTCCGGATCGCCGATCGATCTTGGATGTCGACGTGTGCCTGGCGTCGGACCGCTAAGGAACGAGCTAACGTTCGGCGGCTCAGCGATGGATTCCGCTGGCACGTTCGATCGAGCCGCTGTCGCAGCGGGCGACTGGGTGGCCAGCAATGAGAATGCAACGCCGCGAACGAATAAGAGGGTTAAAAATTAAGGAGGGGGTAAAAAATTAGGTTGCTACTCGAAGAAATGGGTTTGGGAACCGGCCAGAGTGCTTCTCGCTCAAGCGGCTTCGAAGTCATTTTTTTGCACGTCAATCGCGAAGCGATGGCAGGTCGTAGCCCCGGACGCTGGGTCCGGGGAACTGGGTTACAAGGAATCTCAAGTCGCGAGCGACGACAGGAACGGGCTGCTGGATGCCGCGCGACTCATCGCCCTCGTTGCCCGGCTCCGCCTGGGAACGCAGTGCCTTCGAGGCTCCCGCCTCCGTGTCCAGAGCGCGACACCCGACCCGTCGCTAGAGGCTTTCGTCACGGCGCACTGGCATTGTCTGCACAACTGAGCCGCTGGCCGAGCTGTAAGCGAATCCACGGGTACCTAACTTTGACTCGTTCCCCGTCTCCGCCTGGGAACGCGGTGCTTTGGAGGCTCCCGCCTCCGCCCCCAACGCGCGATACCCGGCCCGTCGCTTGGGGCTCCAGTCACGGCTCATCGGCATCGTCCGCGCACCTGAGCCGCTGGCCGAGCTGTAAGCGAATCCACGGGTACCACGAACCAAAGGTCCGCGTTCACTACTTTTTGCTTAAGCACGGTAGCACCGAAGGCGGCGACATGAATGAGACGCAAAAAGTCGCTCGCCCCGTCTACTACGGCCGTGCTGCTGAGCATCATCCGATCCACGGCGCGGATGATGGTTGCCCAGGCGAAAGCGAAACAGCGCAAACCCAACGCGATCGCGACCGGGCTTCATTTGAACTTTTTGCAGCCGGATGATCCGCAATATCGATGGCTGACCATTCTGGCCAAGCAAACGCACGCCGAGGAATTCCGGCGTCGAGAAGCGGAACAAAAAGCAAACACCCGTGGGCCACCGGGGGCGAGTGCGGCATGACAAGATCGAGACTCTTTCAAAAGATCGCGTTGCAACCGGTTGCGATCGCCGCACGCGCTGCCGACCTTTCAAGCACCAAAACTCGTCCTGTCAAACACCATTCGGACCATCACTCCTATAAATCACGCATCGCCGCGCGTACCACTGCCGCCAACAAACCCCTCAGCTCGCGGCAGACCATTCATCAACGCCCAAGTCTCATAAGGCATGCCTGACCGGTGCGGAAACATAGGCGATTAAGTCGGGATTCATGCAAAAGCCACTCTGCAGCTACCGCTCCGGTGCTTCAAGGTGCTCTTGCTTAGCTAGTCAAGCATACGTGCCCATTTACGACCCGGCTCACCTTTTCTTGGTCCATTTACAATTCTGAAAAAGGTGCGATATCAATTAACCCGGTAACACTTAGAACTCTGCACCGCAATCTATTGCACTAAACGCCGATGCAAGACTCCAGAGCAGATCGACAAAAGGCTGCCCCGTCAAACGGTCCGAGATGGCGGCAACCCACAGAATAAGACTCGCAGTTGGGAAGACGTCGTCGCAGTCGGCACTCAGCCTTCCAAGAAGCAGTAGGCCAGCAAGCCAATGGCAGAGATCGTCATCGGTGAATTTGGATAATGACGGCACGTACTGAATTGGGAACTCGTCAGCACATAGTCTTGCCGGGTCCTCAGCATCGTTTACGCTGATTCCGGGACTTCTGATCCCAATCAAGTCGACGTCACGAGGTTCCCCAGTAGTAGCATAGGACTCCAGAGTCTCACCGATTGTCTTCAAGTCTTCTTTAGGCACTTCGGTCGAGTCATACAAAAGCCGACAAACAGAACTCGCTGTGAATGCATTTGAGAAATGCGATGCAACGGATCGATGAGCTTCGATCGGTAACTGATCAAAAACTTTTTCGATGCTGTTCATATTTCAGATGAGAGTATCGGTGACGGCCGACGGACAATTCCTTATGGGTGCGATCAACGTAATGCATCCATGATCGGCTCAGATTGGTATTCAAGAAAATAGGCTCCCTCTTGCAAAATGTTAGTTCTCAGGCTAACACCGTAGGAAAGGAAGCCTCATAAGTGTCTAAGTTAACGCTGCATCCCTTATCCAAGCAATCGCACTTGGCACGATCGAATCGGCGGCCAATGAAATAGTTGAAGAATTTCGTGGATGGGGGACAGTGGTGTGCCGGGATAAACCGGTTTGGAATGGAGAATGAAAGATTCTTACGAAGAAAGTTTAGCCAACTGCTTCGGCCCTCGACGGAGGTGCGATGAAGGTAACAACATCGTGCTGAGCGTCCGTTACGGGGGAAGCGTAGGCCAGCTATGGAGCTCCGAAATCACCAATTCGGTGTGCCGACC